>JABURS010000032.1 GCA_014762505.1 Chromatiales bacterium
CGCCGCCCCCAGACCGGCGCCCACGCCGCCCCCCCCGGCGCGCCCGGCCATGCCGGACATCCGCGACGTGGTGATGAACGGCCAGTGGAGCGCAACCGGTGTACCGGCACTGTTCCTGCCCTCGGCGACCACCCGCTGCCTGGTATCCGGCGAGGACGTTGTGTGCTTTTCCAGCGAGCAGACCCGCGGCCTGGACGGGCAGGACGTGACCTTCACCACCAAGGCCACCCTCAGCGGCTTCGACCCGGAGGGGCGTTTCGGCGTGAACTACATCTACAACGTCACGGACGTGGACCGCCGCGGCAACAGTGGCGGCGTCGTGCCGCCCGGGCTGCGTGCCGAGGAAGGCTGGCTGGAGCCCGGGCGCAGCCTGCGTTGCGAGGCCGCCTCGCGCACCGAGCTGCGCTGCGCGGGCAGCGGCGAGACCCACGTACTGCGCACGCGCTGATACGGGCCATCCGGGCAATCGGCCCTTTTGTACCTGGCCGGCTGGTGGTGACGGGACGGTTTCCGCTATAACAGGCTGCTGATGGCCCAACCCCGAGAAAGGATGCCCATGGCCCCGCCCGTCTCCACCCAGCTCGATACCTGGCTCGCCCGCATCGGGCATGGCGGCCTGCCGATACTCTCGGAAACGGACCGGCAGATCGCGGCGCTGGCGCGACGCGATGGCAGCACGGCCAACGAGCTGGCAACTGTCATCCTGCGCGACCCGGCCATGACCTCCCAGGTCCTGCGCGTGGCCAATACCGTCTTCTACAATCCCACCCGCCATCGCATCAGCACCATCAGTCGTGCGGTGGTCGTGCTGGGTTTCAATGCCATCTTCACCATCTGCGTCTCCAAGACCGTGCTCGACGCCTTCGGCGGGGCCGATGCCCAGCAGGAGGCCCTGGCCGCCATCGCCCGCTCGCTGCATGCCGGCGTCCAGGCACGAGCCTTCGCCGAGCTGCTCAGATCCAGCCAGATCGGCGACTTCGAGCCGGAGGACGTCTTCATCGCCGCCCTGCTCTTCAACCTGGGTGAGATCGCCCTGTGGACCCATGCACCCGACAAGGCCCTGGAGATCATCCGCCGGGCGGGGAACGGCGGCATAGGCGACGAGGCCAGTCAGCGCGCCGTGCTGGGCTTCACGCTGGCCGAACTCACCTGTGCCCTGAGCCGGGACTGGCACCTGAGCCCGCTGCTGGACCAGACACTGTCGCCCGAGCACGGCAGGTCCGCCCTCGGCCGCCTGATCCGGCGGGCCAACGAGGTGAGCGAGGCACTGGCACGCGGGCAGCGCGAACGTCAGCTGGAACTGGCCGAGAAGGTCGCCGAGCTGCTGCAGCAAAGGCCGCGCGACGTGCGTGAACGCATCCACGCCAGCCTGCAGGCCGCACGGGAGCTGGTGGCCGGCTACGGTCTGGATACGTCGATGCTGGAGGCCGTGGCCGCCGAGACAAACAGCCCGAATCAGCCGGTGGCAGTACCGGACCGACAGACTGTGCAACTGCAGATACTGGGCGAGATCGCGGCCCTGCTCGGCGAACGCACCGAGGCGGGGCTGCTGCTGGAGATGGTGACCGAGGGGATCTATCGCGGCGTGGGATTGGCGCGGGTGGCGTTGCTGCTGCTCAGCAAGAACCGGCAGCAGCTGGTGACGAAGATTGCCCTCGGCCAGGACGCCGATGCACTGCGCAAGGATCTGCAGCTCTCGCTGGCCACGGCCCCGCGCCTGCAGGAGCTGCTGCAGGCCGGCCAGCCGGCGTGGCTGAGGGCCGGCGAGGGCCGTGACGCCGTGCTGGCGCGCGCCGTCGGGGAACCGGCCTGCTTTCTCATGCCCGTCGGCCTGCCCGGTCACATGATCGGCCTGCTGTACGCGGACCAGGGAAACGCCCCCGATGCCCCGCCGCTCGGCGAGGCCGACTACCAGGGCTTTCGCCTGTTCGGCCGGCAGGCCAGCCTGGGGCTGGCCTATCTCGACCCCCGCTAGGGCGGGCCTCCCCGAACAGGCCCTCTCGATGACCTGCTAGAGGCGGATCTCCGCCACCGGCAGCCACTCCACCTCGATGTTGCTCTGCGGTGATTCGGGAATGCGCCGGTCGGCGCGCACGATGTCGCCATCGCGATCCAGGATCGGGAATTCCGTCCCGTCTACCGTCGCCCCCCGGTCGGTCGCCCGGCGGGCGGGATGCGGCTGGCCTCGAAAACTTAGTACATTGGACATGTCTTTTTATCCTGTGCATTAAGTACGAATCATAACCTATTGAATAAAAAGAACCGAGTCAAGCGCGACGCTGCCTGGCGCGTGATTGCGCGCACAGTTCCTGCACGATGCCCCCACACCAGCCACCGGGATGTGATCGATGCCACAGCCCGTCGGCACGAAGGGCACATAATCACCCTCCACGCAGTTTCCGCGACAGGAGGACAAGGATATGCGCGCCTACAGAACGCATGTGCACCACCAGCCGCAGATCACGTTTGCACGCATCGCCCGCGCCGCCACCCTGGTGGCCGCCTTCGTCTACACCGTGCATCTGCTCTATAACTGAGTGCGTGGCAGGCCGGCCACAGCGGCCGCAGGAAACGGACGGGCCTGAGTCACGACGGGCCCGCCAGCACATCGACCAGCCGACCGGCCGGCCGGGAAGGAAAGACGATCAGGCCAGGTGGTAGGCCAGCTTCACCGCCCGGGGATCGTCCGGCGGCAGCCCCAGGTACATCACGCCACCACCCGACAGCGCCAGGTGCTCGCCACTGAGGTGGTGGGTCACACCAGCGGCGTCCACCACGAAGGTGCCATTGCTGCTCGAGTCGGTCACGACGAAGTGCCCGCCATCCCAGCTGATGCTCAGGTGCCGCCGGGACACGGTCTTGGAATCGGCACGCAGGTCGCTCTCGCTGTGACGACCGACCACGAACCCGCTCACCGGGGCCTCCAGCGCCACCTCCTGGCCCGACAGGTTCAGGACCAGCCGCGACCCGGCGGTTGTCTCGGCCACGGCCGGTGCCGCCTCGACCACCTCCTCCTCCGACGCCTGCCGGTAGCGGCGCTCCACGACCCGGCGACGGTTCCGGGTGATCAGGTTGCCGTCACTGTCCACGAGGGGGTAGTTCGGTCGTTGGCCATAGCGACGACGGTCGCCTTTGCGTCTCTCGGTCATGGGCATGTGTCGATGACAGGGTATCGTGGATGAATTATAACAAGCATAAGGTTGTGCCGATGCGGCAACAAGCGTGCTTCAACGGCGCGACACGTCTTCTCCGCATGCATGGAGTCACATGTCCTACCAGCACATCATCGCCGCCGTCGATTTCTCGGCCGCCTCGCAGCGGGTGCTCGAGCGCGCCATGGATCTCACGCGCCGGCACGAGGCGCGCCTGACGCTGATCCACGTCTTCGAGTACTTCCCCCCGCTGGACATCGCCGACACCCCCCTGGGCTCGGTGAGCTGGGGCGTGAACGAGCAGGAACTGGTGGAGCTGCATCGCCAGCAGCTCGGGAAGCTCGCGGCCCGTCTCGCCGACCCGCCCATCCTGCATCACCTGCTCACCGGCAACCCGCGCGACGAGATCGTGGGCTATGCCCGCGAACAGCAGGCGGACCTGATCGTGATCGGTTCACACGGTCGCCGCGGCATCGGTCGCCTGCTGGGCTCCACGGCGGCGGCGGTGCTGCACCATGCGCCCTGCGACGTCCTCGCGGTGCGCATTCGCGACGATGCCTGAGCCGCGGTACCTGTTCGTCTATGGCACGCTGCGACAGGATAGCCATCATCCCATGTCGCAGGTATTACAGCGCCATGCCCGGCGGCTGGGGCCTGCCGTCTTTGCCGGCCGCCTGTATCGCGTGAGCTGGTATCCCGGCGCCCGGGACGCGATGCAGCCGGGAGAGGTCGTCCATGGCGAGCTCTACCAGCTCCTCCGTCCGGGCTGCCTGCAGATCCTGGACGACTACGAAGGCCCCGATTTTGCCCGCGTGCAGCGCGAGGTCCGTGCCGGACCGCGGCATTACACGGCCTGGATCTATCTCTACACCCCCGCGGCAGCGGATCTGCCGCGCATTCCGGGCGGCGACTTCACCGCCATCACCCGCCGCGGCGCTCATACGCGGTGACGACTCTCGCCCGCCTCCAGGCCGCCCGCGATGAGATGGGCCGCACGCAGCGGCTCGGGTATCCGCGAATGCAGCGCGAAGCGCGCCAGCACCTCGCCGGCCGCATCGAGACTCAGGCCGGCGCGCTGCACGTAGACGCCCGCCAGGGGCTCCATCGGCCCGGCGGCCTCGATCAGGCGCCACTTGCGCGCCCCGCCACGGACCTTCTCCAGCAACGCCCGCCGGATGGCCGGCAGGTCGGGGGCCTGCCTCGCCACCACCAGTACCGGCAGTTGCAGGGCCTCGTGCAGGGCATGGATATCGATCACATTGAAGCCGGCGAAGGCGATGCCCTGGATCATCACCAGCTGCAGGTGGCGGCGAAAGCGTGAACCTGCGACCAGGCGCGTCAGCACCTCGGTGGCATTGCGCCCGTCGCGGCGCACCCGGCCGCTGAGGACACCGTCCAGGCGGGCATCGGCATAGACCGTGCCGACGATCCGCACATCGCCGCGGTGCGCGCGGGCGAAGGGGGCGTCGTCGAAGCCGATCACATGCGAGATGGACACGCTGCTCCCCTCCCGGATCAGGCGCCCGCCGCCGGGGCATCATAGTCGACGTCGAGTATCACCCAGGTCTCCTCGCCCCGCGGCAGGGAGACCGTCACCTCGTCGTCGATACGCCTGCCGAGCAGGGCGCGTGCCAGCGGCGAGTCCATGCTGATGTAGGCCGGCTCGGCGTCGAACTCGTCCGGCCCGACGATGCGATAGCGTCGTTGTTCCCCTGCCGCATCCTCCAGGCTCACCCAGGCGCCGAAAAAGACCCGGTCGGGGTCGTCCGGCGCCCGGTCCACGACCTTCAGCTCGGCCAGCCGCTTTTGCAGGAAACGCACCCGGCGATCGATCTCGCGCAGGCGCTTCTTGCCGTAGATGTACTCGGCGTTCTCGGAGCGGTCGCCCAGTGCCGCCGCCTCCTGCACCGCCTTCGTCACCTGCGGCCGCTCCACGCTCCAGAGCTGGTGCAGCTCCTCGCGCAGACGCCGCGCCCCTTCCGGGGTGATATACGGTGAACCGCGCCCGAGCGGCGCGCGATAACGTCCCATTCGAATAAACCATCCCATCCGGTACCTGCAGCGAGTGTGCCGCAGGTGGGGCAGTCGGCCAAGGATCGCCTGCCGTCCATCGGACCGACAGGCAACCTCATCCGTTTTTTCACGCCGCCCGGCCTGTGAACCAGCTCACACTTTCCCAGGCTTTGCTAAAGTCAGGGCATAGGGTGAAGGAAGCAGTGAGCATACCCTGCGCGGCCGGCCGAGACACGCTGAGCCCGCCACGCGTACGATGAAGGGAGTCCAGACCGACTGGGGGCAGCACCGGGGTAGATGGCCGGGGCCTCCATCAACCGGAGGACCTCGGCATGAAGAAACAGCAGCTCAGCAACGGCATCGTCCTGGCAACGGCCTGGCTGGCCCTGGCCGCCGCATCCGGCCTCGCCTTCCAGGAACCGGCCACCACGACCGCACGGGCCACGATGCCCGCCATCCCGGCCGGGTCGCCGGTACCCCGACAGGAATCCCTGCACATCACCCCGCCCGGCAAGGCCAGCGAGGCCGAAAAGGAAAACAGCGGGGGTGGCTGGAAGCGGCGCCGTACGGCCGTGGCCTAGACCGGGTGCAGGAACAGCAGGTCGATGAGGGCACCCAGGGTCGCGGCCAGGGCCACCAGGAGGAGGACGAGCACGGCACCGCCAAATCGCCGCCCGAAGAGCGCCTGACTCGCCAGCAGCACGCGTTCGGCCAGGGATGGCAGGGGTGCCTCCTCGATGCGGACATCGCGTCCGCTGAGGTAGGGGATGCCGTTGATGTACTTGAGTTTTCCCGGTTCCCGCCTGTCCATTGCCGCATCCCTGTCAGCCGGGCCAGCCCGGCGTATCCACCGAGACTAGTCCAGCCACGAGGGTTTGGCGAGCACGCACAGCGAGTCTCCGTGCCCCGCTCCTCCGCGTCGGCGATCTTGCCGAGCTTCCAGTCGCGGTGTCTCAGCATCACCTCGACCACCTGCTCCGGCTCATCGCATAGCTCGATGTAGCGCAGGTCCTCTTCGCCGATCGCGCCATGGCGCAGCATGGTGCCGCGAATCCAGTCGAGCAGTCCCTGCCAGTACTCGCTGCCGTAGAGCACCAGCGGCATGGGGTAGACCTTGTGGGTCTGCAGCAGCGTGAGCGCCTCGAAGAATTCGTCCAGTGTGCCGAAACCGCCGGGCAGGCAGACGTAGCCCATGGAGTGCTTGACGAACATCACCTTGCGCGCGAAGAAGTAGCGAAACTCCAGCGACACGTTCTGGTAGGGGTTGGGCCTCTGCTCGGTCGGCAGGGTGATATTGAGCCCCACCGAACTGCCACCCCCCTCGGCGGCCCCGCGATTGGCGGCCTCCATGATGCCGGGCCCACCGCCGGTGATCACGGAAAAGCCGGCGGCGGCGAGGCGATGGCTGATGGTCTGCGCCGCCTGGTAATACGCATCGTCCGGCGTGAGTCGCGCCGAGCCGAACACGGAGACGGCGAAGCCCAGGTCGGAGAGCTTGTCGAAGCCCTCGGTGAACTCACTGATGATGCGAAACAGGCGCCAGGATTCGTCGCCCTTGAGGTCCTGGATCATGGTTGTCCTTTCTCGTCGTAACAGCGGTAACAGCAGGTCCGGCAAAATCCCGTTCGGGCATGCAGCCGGCGCCACTCAGGGTATCGGCTCATCGGCGGCGGCCAGGGCAGACAGGGCCTTGCGCAGCTCGTCGGGGACGTCGCCTGCAAACCGGTACAGGGCGACGTCATCCAGCCCGTCCCAGGCCGCCGCATAACGCGCATCGGCCACGGCCGGCTCCACCGCGCCGACCTCACGGATCACGATGGCGCGTACCCGCCCCGGATAGCGCCGCGCCATCTCGGCGTAGACCTCCGGGTCCTGCTCGCCGGAATCACCCACCAGGATGAAGCGGCGCCCGTCCAGGCGGCTGAACAGGCCCTCGAGCAGGCCGAGCTTGTAGGCATAGGGATCGGCGAACAGCGAGAAGAAGCTGCGGTCCTTGAGACGGAAGGACTTGAGATGGAAGCTGCCCTCGGGCAGC
The DNA here is from genome assembly GCA_014762505.1 of Chromatiales bacterium. Taxonomy (NCBI): domain Bacteria; kingdom Pseudomonadati; phylum Pseudomonadota; class Gammaproteobacteria; order Chromatiales; species Chromatiales bacterium. The sequence goes on from JABURS010000032.1 coordinate 7,201, forward strand.
CCCTCGGCGGCGAAGAAGTCCGCCAGCGGGACATAGAGCTGCCAGGGACTGGCCGAGAGATAATGAAAACGTGTGCCCGGATGGCTCGCCAGCTCCTTGTAGAGACCGGCCATGCCCTCGACGGCCTGCCAGGGCCGGAGAAAGGTGTTGGCGAGCAGCGCCCGGGCATCGTGCACCTCGCTGATCTTGAGCGTGTCATCGATGTCGGAGATCACGCTCACGCCACCGCGCGGGGCGCAGGCGAGGGGCGCGGCGAACTGCCGCCCGTCAGGCGCCTGGTAACGCACCGCTGCGGCCGGCTCGGTCAATGAGACTTGCGCACGGGTGTGTCCGTCGGGCGTGGTCGGCGGCGTGACGAACTCCGTTGCGCCGACCTGCAGGCGCAGACGCTTGCCCCGTTCGTTGTCCACCAGGAACCAGCGCAGGCGCTCCCGGAGCAAGATCTCCTCCCCGTCCTCGACGGGCACCTCACCTGCCAGCCAGCGCCAGGCCTCCCGTGCCTCGATCAGCGGCGGCTCGTACACCCAGGCATGCAACTCGGCCTGCCAGCCGTCGCCGGCCTCGGCCGGCCAGCACAGCGTGGGGAACAGCAGCAGATCCTCGTCAGGCTTGACCGGGTCGGCCAGCGGGTCGGCATAGGCCAGCGGCAGCAGACCGAGTCCCGCGGCCCCGGCCAGGACCCTGCGCCAGAACATGCCGGTGATGCGCTGTAAACGCGTGAGGGGCACTCAGAAATCGGGGAACGGGCTTTCCAGCCACCAGCGCTCGTCATCCTCGCTGTAATACCACTGCTGTCGCTGGTGCAGGGTACGGATGCGGTTGTCGAACTCCAGGTGATAGTCGATGCGGGTCTCCACCACGGCCTCGCCAGAGTCGGGGTTGCCGACGCTGCCGAGGATCTTGTAATCCGTCACGCGGATGCCGTCGAGCCGCTCGAAGTCCGGCAATTCCGGCTCGCCCTCGCGGGGCTTGTGATAGGCCGCGGCATCCGGCCATTCGCCCCAGCGCACCATCGAGCCATAGACCTGGATCGAGTAGTTGAGGGCGTCGCCGCGCTCGCGCAGCTCGTGTTTCTTGCAGCCCATGGGCAGGGTGGCGAGGGCCAGCACCACGCAGCCGATGAGCAGCTGACGGATTCTCTTCATCTGCACTATCCTCCTGAATGGCCCAAGCATAAACGATCACCCCCATGGACACGAGCCGTCGCAAGGAGACTGCATGAAGACCCTGTTCACCATACTCGCGACCCTGCTGCTGGCGGCCTGCCAGGGGACCCTGCCGCGCGACGAGACCTCGCCCTGGTATCACCCACCCGCGGGCACGACGGTCACGGTGCATCGCGCCATCGATATCCCGCCGGGCCGGGCCCGCATCTTCCTGCAGAACGGGCAGATCGTTGCCTACACCGCACGCAACCTGTACTACCCGAACTGCGAGTTCGAGGTACTTACCGTGGACGAGACGGTACGCCGCATCCTGCCGGGCGAGTTTCGGGTGCAGCGCGTGCTCATACGCCAGGACCAGGTCGCCGGAGGTGATCCCGTACGCCTGGTGGACGCCGGCCGACACCTCGGTATCGGCCTTGGGATCGGGCCGTGGGGCGGGATGGGGCTGGCCGCCGACGACGACGGTCCCAGCTACATCATGTACGTGGTGGAGATGCGCCTGCGCTCGCCAGAGCAGCCCGATGTCTATCGCCTGGTCTGCCGCGGCGGGGAGGACGACCCGGCCGATGCGATCCCGCCCTCCATCCGCGAGATGCGCCAGGCCTTGGGCGATTAGGCCACGCTGACCCTGCCGGACGCACCCGCCGAGGACTAGCCGCGCAGGCGCATCCAGAGTTCGATGAAGTGGCGCCGCGCCTCGGGATCTGTGGCCGACTGATCCCAGACATGCGTACCGAAACCGATCTGCGCCAGCACGTACTCGCCCAGTGCAATCTGGCCGATGGCGGTGGCACCGGTCGCCAGCTGCCCGATGCCGAACTCCAGGGCCAGTGCCAGCTGGCCGATGCCATACACCCCCGTGGCCGCCTGCCCCAGCCCGAACAGCAGGCCCAGACCGAGCTGACCAATGGCCAGCAGGCCGAAGGCCGCCTGCCCCACGGCAACGCCACCGACGGCGACACGGCCGACGGCCAGCACGCCACGCGCCACCTTGCGCCGCCCCGTCTCCGGGCAGATGCCGCGGGTGTAGTGCAGCAGCGGCCAGCCGGCGAAGCGGGCATGTGAGACGAACTCTGCATAGGCCCGGCCATCGGGATAGAGATAGCGTCGCCACACGCCGCGGCGGGTACGCTCGATCCGGTATTCGATCTCCTCGAGCAGGAGATTGCGCGCCGCTCTAGGCATGAGCCACCACCCGGTCACGCCCCCCCTCCTTGGCCTGATACAGGGCGACATCGGCCCGCCCGATGAACTCGCCGGGCGGCCCGCCCTCGCACCATTCGGACAGGCCAAAGCTGCAGCTCAGGCGCCCGACATGCGGGAACTCCTGTGCGCGCAGCAGCGCCTGCAGCTTGTTCGCCAGCTGCTCGGCATCGGCCAGCGTGGTCACCGGGCAGAGCAGTGCGAATTCCTCGCCACCCCAGCGTGCCAGCACATCCTGCTCACGCACGTTGTCGCCAACCAGCTGCGCAAAGGCACGCAACACCGCATCACCCGCCTGGTGACCATAGCGATCATTGATGCTCTTGAAGTGATCGATATCCATCAGGACCAGGGACAGCGGGGAGAGATAGCGCTCGGCACGGCTGATCTCGTGACGCAGGACGTTGTTGAACTCGCGCCGATTGGCCACCCCGGTGAGGCTGTCGGTCGTGGCCAGCGCCTCCAGCTCGGCCTGCAGCTTCTCGCGCTGACGGATCTCGTGCGCAAGCTCGGCATTCGTCGCTTCCAGTGCCGCCGTGCGCTCGGCCACCATGGCCTCGAGCTCCTCCTTGCCACGCAGCAAAATGGCTTCTGCATCCTTTATGCGGGTAACCTCGGTACGCACGGAGACGTATTTGTACGGCAGCCCTTCCGTATCCAGAAAGGGCACGATGGTCGTGGCCACCCAGTAGAGGCTGCCATCACGGCGGCGGTTGCAGATCTCCCCCTGCCAGATGCATCCCTCGGTGATGGTCTCCCACATCTGCCGGTAGAAGTCATCATCGTGCACACCGGAACGCAGCAGGCGGTGGTTGTTGCCGATCAGTTCGGCGCGGGAGTACTGGCTCACCTCGCAGAACTTGTCGTTGGCATAGATGATGTCGCCGGCCGCATCGGCAATGCTCACGATGTTGTGACGGTCGGTGGCCTGGCGCTGGAACTCGTTCTCCTTGAGCATCGCATCGAGCCGCACCGCCTGGTCCTCGATGGTGGCCGTGCCACGGGCCACCTGGCGCACCGTGAGCGCGGCAATGCCCGCCACCAGGGCGATACCGATGGTGCCGAAAGCGAGCAACAGCCAGTAGACGCGCCGGGACAACAGGGTGGCCTGCAGGGTCTGCTCGTGCGTACGCCCGGCATGCAAGGCCAGCGCCACCTCCAGCCGTTCGAGCATCCGTGTCTGGCGTGGCTGCACTTCCTCGACCAGCAGGCGACCGGCCAAATCGTGCTCGCCGCCACGCAGCAGATCGATGATCCGCTCCTGAAATGCGACGATCTCCAGGGCGATCTCACGCTGGCTGGCAAGCAGCGCCTGTTCCGTCGGCGGCAGCCCCAGGGCAAGCAGCTCGGACCGCGCCATGGCGAACTCGGTCCCCAGTGCGTAGAAGGTCTGCACCTTTTCTTCGAACAGGAAGGGGTCGGTCGTCTCGCTGGCCTGCAGATCGTGCAGTATCGCCAGACGTCGCCGTGCGGCGTCCAGCATGCGAAACAGGGACTGATTGGCCACCTGCTCCTCCTGCGCCACCTCGATCAGCGACGACTGGGTGCTATGCAGACCGACCACTCCGAGCGAGACGGTGACGACCAGCGTGATGCCCGTGGCTGCGAACGCCGCCAGCAGCACCCGGCGGATTCTGCGCGAATAGATGAATGCGGTGCGGTTGTCTGTCACTGGCGTTTTTATGCCCCGTCCGATGCATTCCTTCGCGCTGTCTGCAGGAGGCAAAATGATAGCCGCAAGCAGGTTCGTCTGTCGCCGACCTTGACAGTCTCTGGCGATGCGTCCTGAATAGCTCTATCACGATACGTCCAGCGACACGACGGAAAACCGCCCCCTGCCATGAATTTCCGCCAATCTTTTGAGATCGATCAACTCGGCGCCTGCCGCATCGACAACCCCATGGCCAGCGAGGGCGACTTCCACTTCGTCGACGATCGCGAGCGCCTGCTCTGTGATCCCCATCTGAGTGGCCTCGAGGAGGCCATACAGACCGGCGCGCAGCCCAACGGCTTCGAGGTGGCCGGCCCGCGGCGCCTGATCCACTTCGAGCCCGAGCGGGTACGCGCCGCGGTGGTCACCTGCGGCGGACTCAGCCCCGGCCTGAACAGCGTGATCCGCGGCCTGGTGATGCAGCTCTGGTACCACTACGGCTGCCGCGACATCCTCGGCATCCGTTACGGCTACAACGGCCTGAGCCCGGACGCCCAGCCGCCGCTGGCCCTCACCCCCGAACGGGTGAGCAACATCCACCTGGAAGGCGGCACCATCCTCGGTTCCTCGCGCGGCACGCCACCGACCGCCACGCTGGTCGACACCCTGGTGGCGCTGGGCATCGACGTCCTCTTCACCGTGGGCGGCGACGGCACGATGCGCGGTGCAGCGGCCATTCAACGGGAGCTGCACGATCGCCGGCTCGACATCGCCGTGGTCGGCATCCCCAAGACCATCGACAACGACATCCCCTTCGTCCGCCGCGCCTTCGGCTTCGAGACGGCGGTGGCCATTGCCACCCAGTCGGTGCGTGCCGCCGAGGTGGAGGCCAAGGGTTCACCGCGCGGCGTCGGCCTGGTGAAGCTGATGGGGCGTCATGCGGGCTTCATCGCGGCCACCGCGGCGCTGGCCGCGGGCAATGCCAACCTGGTGCTGATACCTGAGGTACCCTTCGCGCTGGACGGCCTCCTGCGCTGGCTGGAAGAACGGCTCGAACGCAAGAATCACGTGGTGATCGTGGCCGCGGAGGGGGCCGGTCAGGACTGTTTCGATACCGAGACACTGGGCACGGATGCCTCGGGAAACCAGGCCCTGGGGGACATCGGCGTGCTGCTGCGCGATCGCATCAAACAGCACTTCGCCGAGGCCGGCACCCCGGTGACGATGAAGTACATCGATCCGAGCTATCTCATCCGCTCGACCCCCGCCAACCCCACCGACCAGATCTACTGCGACCGCCTGGCCCGTGCCGCCGCGCATGCTGCCATGGCCGGCAAGACCGGTATGCTCATCGGCTACTGGCACGGCCGCATGACCCATGTCCCCATGCAGGCACTGGAGGGCCAGACCCGGCGCGTGAATCCCCAGGGCGAACTGTGGCATGCCGTGCTGGAGAATACCGGGCAGCCGGCGCGGATCGATCCGCCGCAGGACGATTAATCACCCCGCGCCACCGGCCGCGCCGGGTCCCTGATCCACTCGCTCCAGGAGCCGGCATACAGCCGCGACCCGGGCAGGCCCGCGACCTCCATCGCCAGCAGGTTGTGACAGGCCGTCACCCCCGATCCACACATGTGCATCACTTCGCTCGGCAGGGCATCACCCAGTAGCGAGAGGAAGGCCGCGCGCAGGGCATCCGGTGGCAGGAAGCGCTGCGCCTCGTCGAGATTGGTGGTGAAGGGCCGGTTCAGTGCCCCCGGCACATGCCCGGCCACCGGGTCGATGGGCTCCTCCTCCCCGGCAAAACGCGCGGGGGCGCGCGCATCGATCAGCACGCCCTGCCCGAGGGCCAGCGTCTCGGCCACGTAACCGGCATCCACCCAGCGGTCCGCATCGGGCCGCGCGACGAAGTCGGCCGACGGCCGCGTCACCTCGCCGGTCTCCAGCGGCAGGCCCGCAGCCTGCCACACCGCATGGCCACCGTTCAGCAGGGCGACCTGCCGGTGCCCGAGCCAGCGCGCCAGCCACCAGAGCCGTGCGGCCATCGCCCCGCCCGCATCGTCCAGGGCCACCACCTGGGTACCGGGCCCGATCCCCCAGGCCGCGAAGCGGCGGGCGAGCTGTGCCGGTTCAGGCAGGGGATGCCGCCCGGTATCCGGCCCGACCGGCCCCGAGAGGTCCTGCTCCAGGTCGGCATACACGGCACCCGGCACATGCCCCGCCAGGTAGGCCCGGCGCCCCGCCTGCGGATCGGCGAGCGAAAAGCGGCAGTCGACCACGACCACCCCCGGGTCCTGCAGATGCGCCTGCAACCAGCGCAGTTCCACCAGCGTATCGAACATGGCGTCCTCTCCTTCCGATGCAAAAGGCTATGACAGGACAGGCGCGCGTCACGAAGTCTTCATCGATACGCGGCCAAAAAACCTTTCACACCCGTAAAAGCTGCATGATAATAAATCCCGACACGTCGACAATGCCCGGGCGGCAGCCTGCGCCTGGTCAACGTGTCGAGTGGCAACAGGATTTTTTCGCGTTCTCGAGGAAAAGCAGCATGGCTACCGGTACCGTCAAGTGGTTCAACGAGACCAAGGGCTTCGGCTTCATTGCGCAGGACAATGGCGGCCCTGACGTCTTCGTGCATTACAGCGCCATCACCGCCGAGGGCTTCCGCACCCTGCGTGAAGGCCAGAAGGTCAGCTTCGAGGTGCAGCAGGGCCCGAAGGGTCCGCAGGCCGCCAACGTCGTCCCCGAGTGACAGGACGGGCCCGGGGCGTGCCCCCGGGCCCGTGTCACCGCCCACACCTCGCTCGCGCACGGGCGGCGTGATCACGCCGCCCGCGTCCCGGGTATGATCCGGTAATCCCCATGCTCGGCTATCGCCACGCCTTTCATGCCGGCAACATCGCCGATGTCCTCAAGCACGCCGCCCTGGCGCTTGCGCTGGAGGCCCTCAAGCGCAAGGACAAGCCCTTCTGCTATCTGGAGACCCATGCCGGCAGCGGCCGCTACGACCTCGCGCAGGAGGCGGCGCAAACCACCGGCGAATACCACGATGGCATCGGGCGCCTGTGGGGGCGGGACGACAACCCGGCCCTGCTCGCCCCCTATCTCTCCGCCGTGCAGGCACTGAACCCGAACGGCCAGCTGCGTCATTATCCCGGCTCGCCACGCGTCGCCCGACACCTGCTGCGCAGCGGCGATCGCATGATCCTCTGCGAACTCAACCGCAAGGACCACGAGGTACTGGAACGGGCGTTTGCCGACGACCGGCAGGTGCGTACCTACCGGCAGGATGGCTATCAGGCCCTCAAGGCCTTCCTGCCGCCGCCCGAGCGCCGCGGCCTAGTGCTGATCGACCCGGCCTACGAGGGACGCGACGAGTACCGCCGCCTGCTGGAGGCCCTGGCCGAGGGCCTGCGGCGCTGGGCCACCGGCTGTTACGCCGTCTGGTATCCCATCCACCAGCGGGCCATCGCGAAGCGGTTTCTCGACTCCGTGGTGGCGCGCGGCTGGCGACGCCTGCTGGTGGCGGAGCTCACGGTGTTGCCGGACGATCGCCGCGACCGTCTCAACGGCTCGGGCATGCTGTTCGTGAATCCGCCCTGGCAGCTCGACACCCGGCTCGCCGAGTTGCTGCCGGCCCTCTGGCAGCGCCTCTCGCCGGCGGGCGAGGGCGGCACCCGCGTGGAGTGGTTGATCGGGGAATGACTACTGCCCGCCACCCTGCCGCAGGGTGGCGCCCGCCGCGCGGCCGGCGAGATAGCCGCTCGCCCAGGCCCACTGGAAATTGAAGCCGCCGATGCGCCCGTCCACGTCCAGCAGCTCCCCCACCAGGTAGAGCCCGTCGCAGACGCGCGAGCGCATGCTGCGCGGATCGATCTCGGCGAGCGGCACCCCGCCCGCCGTCACCTCGGCGTAGGCGTAGCCGCGATCGCCCACCACGGGCAGCGGCATGTCGGTGAGCAGGGCCAGCAAGTCGCGGCGCCGGTCGCGGGGCAGCTCGGCGCAGGTGGCCTCCGGCGTGATGCCCGCCAGGGCGCAGAGGGCATCGGCCAGGCGCTGCGGCAGCCACTGGCGCACCAGGCCGCGCACCGTCTTGCGTCCACCCTCGCGCAGCTGCCGGTCCACCGCCTCCGCGGCCTGCGCCGGCAGCCAGTTGGCGTAAAGCCCCGCCGCCCGGTCCTCGCGCTGCGCACTCAGCCAGTGACGGCTGATGTCGAGCACGGCCGGACCCGAGAGGCCGAAGTGGGTGCAGAGCAGGTCGCCCTCCGCCTCGGCGAGCGGCTTGCCGCTGCCGCTGCGCACGAGCAGCCGCACCGGCGTGGCCACTCCCGCCAGCTCGCGCAGCACGTGTACCTTCGCCAGCACCAGTGGCACCAGCGCCGGGAACAGGGGCCCCGGCACACTGTGGCCAAGGGCCTGGACCAGCGCATAACCCGAACCGTCCGAGCCGCTCTTGGGCAGGCTGCGTCCGCCGGTGGCGAGCACCACCTGCCGGGCGCGGCACTCGCCCCAGTCGCCCGTCAGACGGAACCCGCCGGCCACGCTCTCGATCTGCGCGACCTTGTGACCGGCGAGCAGCGGGATGCCGAGGCGTTGCAACTCGCCATGAAAGGCCGCCAGCACGTCGCGCGCCGAGTCGCTCACGGGGAACAGCTTGCCCGTGGCCTCGCGCTTGAGCGCCACGCCCAGTTCCTCGAAGAACGCGCGGGTGGCGCTCACCGGCCAGGCACGCAGCACGCGCCGGATGCTGTTGCGCGAGCCGCCGTTGAAATCGGTCTCGTCGACCACATCATGCGTGACATTGCAGCGTCCGCCGCCGGCCACCAGGATCTTCGCCCCCGGCCGGCGCGCGCCGTCGAGCACGAGGATGCGGGCGCCGGGCGCCTCCCGTCCGGCCCATACCGCCGCCATCAACCCGGCCGCACCGGCGCCCACCACGGCGAGGTCGGCATCGTACTGCTGCAACTGGGGAACGGATGGCATGGCAGATGGTCCAGGGAGGTGACGTGGGCATTCTACCCAAAGGTCCGCTGACTGCCGAAAAATCTGCTGGACAGCGAATGATGAATGACTAATATCCGTTGCACAGGGGCCACGCTCCGCCCCGGGTTTGTTCTCTGGAGGCCTGTCTCATGAGCAAGTCCACGATCTGGTATGGTTATCTCGACGCGGGTGAGAAGAGCTCGCCGGTGGTGATCGACGAGCGACTCAACACCGGCAACCCGCAGACCCTGTATGTGTTCAACCTGGCGCGCGGCAAGATCCTGGAATACCGTCGCGACATCGCCGAACCCAAGCTGCGGGAACTGAAGGCAGCCGAGCAGTCGGTGGTCAGCGAACTCAAGACCGCCTTCGACGCCGCGCGTCACGAATTCCGGACCCGCGGGGCCCGCATCCTCAATCTGCCCGAGCGCTGTGCTGCCGCCGCCAGCACAGCAGAGCCGCGCCTGCAGGAAGGCGAGGACGAGGAGATGGATTTCGAGGACTTCGACATCGACCTCGTGGCCGATGACGAAGAGGCCGAGGAACTGGACGAAGTGGAAGAGATGTAATCACCGCCCCGGTCGTCCATGAGGGACGACCGGGGCACCCTGCCCTGATGCCCTGCCGGCATCACCCTGCAAAGAGCTGCCCGCATGCAACCCGCCCTGCCCCTGCCCGCCGATACGCTGCCGCTGGCCGTCGTCGACGACCTCGTCGATCACGGCTACAGCCTGCGCCCGGGGTATTTCGATCCGGCCCTTGTAGCCGCCCTGCGCCGCGAACTGCGCCTGCTGCACCGGGAAGATCGCCTGCGCGCCGCGCGCATCGGCAAGGACGGCGAACGCCAGCTGCGTGAAGACATTCGCGGCGACCAGATCCGCTGGCTCACCGGCGAGACCGACGCCCAGCAGGCCTTTCTGGCGCAGATGGAGGCGCTGCGGGAGACCCTGAACCGCGAGCTGTTTCTCGGCCTGGAGGACTTCGAGGCGCACTTCGCCCTCTACCCGCCGGGCGCCCACTACGAGCGCCACCTCGACAGCTTCAACAACAACAACCTGCGCCGCGTCACCATCGTCGCCTATCTCAACGCCCGCTGGCGGCCCTGGGACGGCGGCGAACTGAACCTCTATGACGGCGACCGGGTCTTCGAGTCCATTCGCCCCGAGGGCGGCACGCTGGTCACCTTCCTGAGTGAACGCATCCCGCACGAGGTCGCCGTGACGCAGCGCAGCCGACTGAGCATCGCCGGCTGGTTCAGGGTGCGCCCGCTGCCCCAGACACCCCCGCTCTGAGCTAACGGATGCCCTGGGCCTTCATCCAGGGCACATAGGCCTTGTCCACCTTGAGGATGTGGTGGGTGAGCCAGTCCTTGAGCAGGCCGAGCGCCTCCTCGTCCACCTGCTCACCCGCCTCGTGGCGGTCCAGCAGGTTCGTGACACTGGCCGTGAACTGGTTGTGCTCGGCCTTGTGCGCGGCCTCCGCCTCGTAGCCATGTCGCTGGAACAGCTCTTCCTCGACAATGAAGTGATTCATGGTGTAGTCGACCAGGCCGAACAGGATCTCGCCGATGGCCTCGCGACTGGGCGCGGGCTTCGAGATCTCGTCGTGCAGCGCATTGGTGCTGTCGACCAGCCAGCGGTGCTGTTCATCGATCAGATCGATACCGATACGCAGCTCATCCGTCCAGGGCATGAACGTCATGCTTCCCCCTCTCAGCGGCTTCGTGAGCAGACACATGCGGGCACGCGGAGATGCCCCTGTGGGCGACCATGCGCCGCTCGTTTAACCTTATTTTTTGTGCGAGTATAAACACGCCCGCGACGCCCGGACAAGCACGCCGCGCGGGGCGTTGATACACTGGCCGGCATTGCCCGTCGCATGCCTGAGGAGCAGGGATGAGTGGAGACTGGAACTGGGGCCTGCTCGCGCCCCTGGCATTCGCGCTGATCGAGGCGGTCGCCATCGTCACCGCGTTGCGCGCCATCATGACGGTGCGCACCTCCCAGGGGGCCATCGCCTGGTCGGTGGCCCTGGTGAGTTTTCCCCTGCTCTCCCTGCCGCTTTACTACCTCTTCGGGCGCAACCGCTTCCAGGGCTACGTGCTGGCCCGCCGGGCCGGCGACCTGCGCATCCACCATATCGCGCAGAACCTCGCGCGGGACTTCCCGCCGCAATACCTTGCCGCACTGGGTACACCGGGCAGCGCCTTTCATGCCCTGGAGCGGCTGGCCCGTATCCCCTTTACCCGCGGTAACCGGCTGGCGCTGCTGGTCAATGGGCAGGCCACCTTCGACGCCATCTTCGAGGCGCTCGAGACGGCGCGCGACTACGTCCTGGTGCAGTTTTTCATCGTGCGTGACGACGGCCTCGGCCGCCGCCTGCACGCGGCGCTCGCGGCCTGCGCCGCCCGCGGCGTGCGCGTGTATTTCCTCTACGACGCCATCGGCAGCCGCGAGCTGCCGGACACCTATGTGGACTCGTTGCGCGAACGCGGCGTCGAAATGGAGGCCTTCAATGCCGGCAGCGACCGACGCAGCCGCTATCAGATCAACTTCCGCAACCATCGCAAGGTGCTGGTGATCGACGGCCACCAGGCCTTCATCGGCGGGCACAACGTGGGCGACGAGTACCTCGGCCAGGACCCGGCCCTGTCGCCCTGGCGCGATACCCACGTGTCTCTCGAGGGCCCGGCGGTACTGGCGGCGCAGCTGACCTTCATCGAGGACTGGCACTGGGTGACGGGCAGGGTGCCGACACTGGCCTGGCAGGCCGTGGCCGCGGCGGACCACGATCAGCCGGTACTCATCGCACCCACCGGCCCGGCCGACGAACAGGAGACCGGCTCCCTGCTCTTCACCCAGCTCATCGGCATGGCCCGGCGGCGACTATGGATCGTGAGCCCCTATTTCGTGCCGGACTCCTCTGTGATGAACGCCCTGCGTCTGGCCGTGCTGCGCGGCGTGGATGTGCGCCTGCTGGTACCGCAGCGACCGGACCACCGCCTGGTACACCTGGCGGCCCAGGCCTATTACGCGGATGCGGTACCCGCGGGCATCCGCATCCATCGTCATACCCGGGGATTCCTGCACCAGAAGGTCGTGCTCATCGACGACGAGATTGCGGCCGTCGGCACGGTGAATCTCGACAACCGCTCCCTGCGCCTCAATTTCGAGGTCACCGTGATCAGTGCCTGTCCCCGGTTTGCCGCCGAGGTCGAGGCCATGCTCGAACAGGACTTCGCCGCCAGCACGCCACTGACCCCCGAGATGATCAACGCCCGCCGCCTGCCGGCCCGCATCGCCTGTCGCGTGGCCCGTCTCTTCTCCCCGGTGCTTTGAGCGCATAAAAAAGGCCGCCATGAAGGCGGCCTTTCCAGCAGGAACAGGGGAGGACTCAGTTGGACGCGATCTGCGTCATCTTGTTGCGTTCGAGCTTGTAGGTCCACGGCAGGCCCTGGTTGCGCCAGCCATTGACCACGCGCTGACCGGCATGCGGACCTTCCTTGGCCTTGTCGCCCTCGTAACCCTCGAGCACGCTGTAGACGCGGGTATAACCCAGCTTGGCCAGCAGGTCGGCCGCCTTCGCGGAACGGCTGCCGGAACGGCACAGCACGATGATCGTGTCGTCCTTGCCCAGGCCCTTGGCCTGCAGGCGACGCTCGACCTGGTTGGCGAACTCGCTGTTCACGTCCATCACGTAGCTCTGCTTCTTGTCGTCGAAGGCATTCCATTCGCTGAGCTGCATGTAGGGGATGTTCGCATCGGCCACGGTAGGCATGCCGAGGAAGTTCACTTCCGCGTGCGAGCGCACGTCGAGGAACAGCGTCTTGTCGCCCTGGGCCTGCATGTGGTCGTAGGCCTCCTTGGCGCTCATATAAAGACCAAGCGTCGTCTGCTTCTTCTTCGGCACGTCGGCGCCCTGGGCGGCGACAGCCAGCGAAGCGGAAACGACCAGGATCAGGCTGGCAATAACACTGACGAGAAGGGATTTTTTCATGGGTCAAACTCCATATTGACGGGGTGATGTCCTGCTGGCCGGGATCCCAGGCGGATACCCAAGGCAGGCGCAAGATACACCAACCGGCATGTCAGGTGTAAGCACGAAACCACGGGAATGTGCGAAACCGCGACCGGGTTCGCGTCATGATGCGGGAGCGGCGCGGTGATGCACCGCCATGGCACGTTCCCGGCGCCCTGCGCGCCATCCCGGCGCACGCCGGCTGCCTCTGCCACCTGTGCAGCGGTCCCCGCCGCACTGGCACAGAACCTGCTGGAAGCGCTTCCATCGACACCGGAAAAGGACGCCTGCGAACATGCCATTCGAAGACCCGCTCGACGCCGAGACCATGCGCATCATCATCCAGCTGCGCCGCGTGCTGCTGGACGACCACGGCGTGGATATCGATCTCGAAGACCCCCACGTGATGGAAAATCTCTTCGACGCCGCCCGCGAGGCACGGGACCGGAAGGCCGAGCAGCTGGCCTACGCCCTCTGCGACCACCTCACGGCCCTGCACTACGAGGTCAGCGGTCCCGGCTGCCGGGAGCGGCTGCAGCCGCAGTTTCGCAGCCCCCTGCATGAGCGCTTCGTCGGTGCGAACCCCGGACGGGTCTACCGCGGCCAGGTGCAGGACGAGCAGCAGCCGCCACCGGCCTCCAACGATGCCGGCCCGGCCGGGGAGCCGCGCCGGGAGGTGATCTACCGGGGCCGGCGCGTGGTGGTCTGAGGCTCAGCCCGCACGCAGCGCCTCCAGCGCCTCCCACCGGGCATAGGCGGCCTCGAGTTCCGACTCGACCCGGGCAAGCCGCGCCTGAGCATCGGCCATCGCCTCCGCCCCCTGCTGGTAGAAGTCCGGATCGGCCATGGCCTCGTGCAGGCCGGCCTGCTCGGCCTCCAGGGCCTCGATGCGCGCGGGCAGCTGATCGAGTTCACGCTGGTCCTTGTAGGAGAGCCTGGCGGCCTTTGCCGGGGCCGGCCTGGCGCGTTCCGCGGCCGGGGCGGCAACCGGCCTGGCCGGCGCCGGTATATCCGCGGGGTCACGCCGCTGGCGCAGCCAGTCCTCGTAACCGCCCACGTACTCGTTGACCACCCCGTCGCCCTCGAACACCAGGGTGCTGGTGACCACGTGATCGAGGAAGGCGCGGTCGTGGCTCACCAGCAGCACCGTGCCCGCGTAGTCCATCAGCAGCTCCTCGAGCAGGTCGAGGGTGTCGGCATCGAGGTCGTTGGTGGGCTCGTCGAGCACCAGCACGTTCGAGGGCCGGGTGAACAGGCGCGCCAGCAGCAGGCGGTTGCGCTCGCCGCCCGACAGGGCCCGCACCGGCTGACGGGCACGCTGCGGGGTGAACAGGAAGTCCTGCAGATAACTCAGCACATGGCGCGGCTGGCCGTTGATGGTGAGCATGTCGCGCCCCTCACCCACGTTCTCCTGCACGGTCTTTTCCTCATCCAGGATCGCGCGGTACTGGTCGAAATAGGCGATCTCCAGGTTCGCGCCGCGCTTGATGCGGCCGGTCTGTGGCTCGATATCGCCCAGCAGCAGGCGCAGCAGCGTGGTCTTGCCGGCACCGTTGGGACCGATGATACCCACCTTGTCGCCACGCATGATGGTGGTCGTCAGGTCGCGGATCACCGGCTTGCCGCCGTACTCGAAACACACGCCCTCGGCCTCGACCACGATCTTGCCGGAGCGCTCGGCCTCCTGGATCTGCATGCGGGCCTTGCCGACCTGGCCGCGCCGCTCGCGGCGCTCCTCGCGCATGGCCTTGAGCGCCCGTACCCGGCCCTCGTTGCGCGTGCGCCGCGCCTTGATGCCCTGGCGTATCCAGGCCTCTTCCTGGGCCAGCTTCTTGTCGAACAGGGCGTTCTGCCGCTCCTCGGCGTCCAGCACCTCCTGCTTGCGCCGCAGGTAGGTGTCGTAGTCGCCGGGCCAGTCGGTGAGTCGCCCGCGATCCAGCTCGATGAGGCGGGTGGCCAGGCGCTTGAGAAAGGCGCGGTCGTGGGTGATGAACAGCAGCGCGCCGTTCCAGTCGAGCAGGAACTCCTCCAGCCAGGTGATGGCCTCGATGTCGAGGTGGTTGGTGGGCTCGTCCAGCAGCAGCAGGTCGGGGTCGCCCACCAGGGCGCGGGCCAGCAGCACGCGGCGCTTGAGACCGCCGGAGAGGCTGGACATCGCCACCTCCGGGTCGAGCTGCAGGCGCGAGAGGGTGGCATCCACCCGTTGGTTCATGTCCCAGCCATCCACCGCCTCGAGCGCGTGCTGGCAACGCTCGAGCTCGGCCATGCGCGCCTCGCTCGGGTCCTCGGCGATGGCATGGGCGATGGCGTGGTAGCGGCGCAGCAGCTCGCCGGCCTCGCCCAGGCCGCTGGCCACCACGTCGAACACGCTGCCGGTCGCGTCACGCGGCACCTCCTGCTCCAGCCGCGCGATGCGCAGGCCCTGGTTACGGGTGATCTGGCCGTCGTCGGGCGCGATCTCGCCGGATACCAGGCGCAGCAGGGTGGACTTGCCGGCGCCGTTGCGCCCGACCAGGCAGAGGCGTTCGCCCCGCTCGATCTGGAAATTCACGTGGTCCAGCAGCGGCGGGTTGCCGTAGGTGACGACGACATCGCGGAAGGTCAGAAGGGCCATAAGGGTTCGTCAGGGTACCTGTGTGCGGAAGATGGTCATGCCAGTAAAAAGGCCGGGGGCGATAGTGTATATCGCGCCCCGGCCCGGGATCATCGCCAGCCTGTGAAACTAGCGGCGGCGACCGCGGCCCTTGCTGTCCTTGGCGCGCTCCTGGTTCACGCGCAGGGGGCGGCCGTTGAAGTCGCTGCCGTCCAGGCCGGCGATCGCTGCGCGGGCCTCGTGCCCCTCCATGTCGACGAAGGCAAAGCCCCGGCACTTGCCGGAGAAGACGTCACGCGACATCTTCACCCCGCGCACCTTGCCGTACTGCGAGAACAGGGTCTCCACATCGTTTTCCCGGGTATCAGGGGGCAGGTTGCCCACGTACATCGTTAGCATGCTTGTCTCCTAGACGGATTTGCGGGAGGCGCGTCGGCCCGGTTTCTGGCCACCGTTGCGGGGCGCGCCCTTCGGCGCGAAGCCCTTGCGCGGCGCGCGCGGGGCGGACGGACGCGGCTTGCCGCGGCGTGCCTCGGGGCGCGGCGCACGGTCGCTGCCCGGCGTCGGTTCGAAGCCCGGCACCACCGTGGCCTGGAGGTTGCCCTTCACCAGCTTCTGGATGGCGGTGAACTGGCCACGCTCATCACCGGCGACCAGCGACACGGCGCAGCCACGCTGCCCGCCGCGACCGGTGCGGCCGATGCGGTGCACGTAGTCCTCGGCGTTGTCCGGCAGCTCGTAGTTCACCACGTGCGGCAGCCGGTCGATGTCGATGCCGCGGGCCGCCACGTCGGTGGCCACCAGGGCACGCACGCGCTGGCGCTTGAAGGCCGCCAGGGCACGGGTGCGCTGGCCCTGGCTCTTGTCGCCGTGGATGGCCATGGCGTCGATACCGTCCTGCGAGAGCTGCAGGGCCAGGCGGTCGGCGCCGCGCTTGGTGCGGGTGAACACCAGCACCTGGCGCCAGTTGTTGGCACCGATGAGATGGCTCAGCAGCTCGCGCTTGCGGCCACGATCGACCCAGTGGGCCTCCTGCGCCACGGACTCGGCGGCCGAGTTGTTGCGCGCCACCTCGATCACCTCGGGCGAACGCAGGAAGCGCTGGGCCAGCTTGCGGATGCCGTCGGAGAAGGTGGCGGAAAACAGCAGGGTCTGGCGGGTCTTCGGCACCTGGCCGAGGATGCGCTCCATGGGCTTGATGAAGCCCATGTCGAGCATGCGGTCGGCCTCGTCGAGCACCACGGTCTCTACGGCGGACAGATCCACCGTGCGACGGTCCAGGTGATCGATCAGGCGACCGGGGGTGGCGACGACGATGTCGACACCGGCCTGCAGGGCATTGATCTGGGGACGGATGTTCACGCCGCCGTAGATCACGGCCGTGCGCAGCTGCTGATGCCGGCCGTAGGTGCGCACGCTCTCGGCGACCTGGTCGGCCAGCTCGCGGGTCGGGGCCAGCACCAGCATGCGCACGCGGCGCTTGCCGCCGTTATTGGCCGCGCCGAGGCGCTGCAGCAGGGGCAGGGTGAAGGCCGCCGTCTTGCCGGTGCCGGTCTGGGCACTGGCCATGACGTCATGGCCGGCGATGATGATCGGGATGGCCTTGGCCTGGATGGGGGTCGGCGTGTCGTAACCCTGATCGGAAACAGCACGCAGCAGCTCGGCCGACAGGCCAAGATCGGAAAATGACATATTGTGGATATACCTCTGGATGGACCCGTGCCGGTATGCCGGCGGTCCGATGCGATGAAGTGCGAAGCGAAAACCCGATGAGGGATACAGACGCGCCGCGGCCGGTTTGCCGTACCAGCCACACAGTGTTGCGTCTCGGGGGTACTTTGCGGCCTCGTGAATGACGCCGCGACAAACATGAAGGCTTAGAGTAACACGAACTGCCCTGGTTCCCTACAACTATCGGGTTTTTTGTCTCCCGGGCAGGCTGCATTTTGCAGTAGTTTTCCGTCAAGGGTTGTTGTAGAGTGATTTTGCTGCAGCTTGTGGTTCAGGCAGTTTAGGTAGTGTCCCGCCAGGTTTACCTCCCGAACGACCCATCATGATCTGCACGCAACACCCCGTTTTCATGCATTTTGTTAAGTAGTTCTAGAAGGTGAACATCATGGCGACAGGTACCGTGAAGTGGTTTAACGAATCCAAGGGCTTTGGCTTTATCTCGCAGGACGCCGGTGGCGACGACGTGTTCGTCCACTTCTCCGCGATTCAGGGCTCGGGCTTCAAGACCCTGGCCGAAGGCGAAAAGGTGACCTTCGACATCCAGCAGGGTCCGAAGGGCCCGCAGGCCGCCAACGTCGTTCGCGGCTAGGCAACGACAGTCAGGCCCCAAGAACCCCGCCCCTGTGGCGGGGTTTTTTTATGCCAGCGCCGTGGCTGGACGGACAGGTGAGCGGCTTCTAGACTCCCTGTTACGTCTAACGGCAGACCAAGGAGGTTCACCATGAGAGGCTACAGCAACATGCCCCACCTGGCCTGGAACGACGGCCATGCCGTGGCCAGGGCCAGGCTCCAGATCCAGCGCCTGGAACCCTTCATCCTCGACATGCCGGACGACATGGACCTGCACCTGGACGGCGAGGCCCTGCACTGCCGCGAGATCACCGACGACGGCGTGCTCGTCAGCTGCGACGTCGAGGCCGGCCTCAACACCCTCGCCGACCGTAACCAGGCGCCACGCCTGAAGGAAATCGCCGCCGAGATCGACCGGTTCCACATGACCATCGACGTGGACGCGGACAGGCACCGCATCATCGTCCACGACTAGGCGCTCCAGCCACGATGGCGGGGCGCCGACCCCGCCATCCCTCCAGCAGTATCCCCCGATCCCGGTCAGGCTGTGACCCCCGACCTCGCCAGCGCGGCCCATGCCCGGTATATTTCCCCTGAGACACACCGGCGCGCCGGATGCGCGTCCGTCAAAACCATACGAACAAAAGACACCCGCATGGAATCACTCAAAGAAAGCATTCAGAGACAGCGCCAGTCGCTGGAGGGCATGCTGGCCGAACCCCTGGCGCGCATCGCCGCCAGCTGCGCCCCCATCTGGGGGCATCGCGAGGCGCTGGACGGCGTGCTCAGCGAGAGCCTGGAGAACGTGCCCTACTGCACCTTCCTCTACGCGCTGAACACCAACGGCGTGCAGATCACCGACAACGTCTCCCGCTCCGGCCTGTTGCCCGAACACTTCGGTCGCGACCGCTCGCAGCGCCCCTACATGAAGGAGGTCGTGCCGGCCACCGGCTTCCTGCTGTCCGATGCCTACATCAGCCTGCTGGGCCGCCGCCCCTCGCTCACGGCCCTGCAGCTGGTGCACCGGGACGACGCGGTGGTGGGCTTCATCGGCGCCGACTTCGACCTGCGCAACCTGCCGGTCACGGCCGAGCTCTACGACGAGCCCACCCAGTGGCGGCAGATCAAGGGGGATGCGGCCATCCGCGGCACCCTGTTCCAGCAGACCCGCGTCGAGAGCCTGATGGACCAGAACATCGACCAGGCCATGTCCATCCTGGAAGAGCTGATCGCCGAGCGCGGCGTGTTCCAGTGCGTGCTGCATTTCTCCAGCAGCCGCGCCACCGTGTGGACCCTCGACGACCCCTACCGCTACCGCCTGCTGCAGCACGACGCCCTGAGCGACCCGGACGTCTGCCTGGCCTACCCGCGCCGCGATTACTCGCCCGAGGCCCTGATCCCGCACGACGTCATCGGCGGGATCCTGACGGAGATGGGCAAACTGCGCTTCGCCGACGAGACGGTGTACCTGCGCTCGGCCTCCATCAACATCTTCAACGGCATGATCAGCCTGACCTTCTCCTGCGACGGCTCACACTACATGTCCTGGGACGAGTTCCTGGAGAAGAACGTGAGCTTCTGGCTGGGCAGCGCCGCCTGATCCGGGCCTGCCGGCCCCTCAGCCCAGGTCGAGCCAGTAGCGGTGGGCGTAGTGACGATCCGGATCCTCCGGATCCAGCGCGACGAATCCATTGCCCTCGAAGAAGCCCCGCGCATCGGCCTGGGCCTTGACCAGCACCCCGGCCTGCCCGTCTCGCGACGCCACCTCCCGCACGGCCGCGAGCAGGCGGCGCCCCACCCCCTGGCGTTGCCAGGCCGGGTCGACATACAGGCCATGCAGCAGCAGTGCCGCCCGCCCTGCCGGCACATCACGGGGATCGGCCGGCTCCCAGGTCGCCACCCCGACCACGCGCCTCTCCGCCTCCGCCACCACGGCCGCGAGATGCGCCAGGTCGACGCTGTCGTAACGGTAGGATGGCAACGACAGCCGCTTGACCCGCTCCGGCAGGTCCCAGCCCATCACCGCCGCCTCGATCACGGCGTTGATGGCCGCAAGATCCGCCCCGTCCGTCGGCCTCACATGAATCAGCATAAGACTCCCCGCTGACAAGTTGAACCCGCCATCCTACCAGCAAAGCCGTGCGCCTCACGCCCTTGTAGGATGCCAGCCCTCTGGCCGATGGGGTTATCACCGGCATGGTCGTCATCACCGAGAGGGCCCGGCTCCTGCGACGCACCTCGATGACCAGTCCGGGCAATAACGCCTACGCTTGATCGCGCCTTGCAGCGCTCCTACGAGGCAGCGTGCCTGCTCTGTGACCTCTGTGCCCTCTGTGGCGCCTTGAATCTCCGTCTCACGCCTGACGCCAACATGAAAAAGGCCCGCACAGGGCGGGCCTTTTTCATGTTGGCTGGGGAACCAGGATTGTCGGGCGCGTCCTGCGCCCGATCCTACGGACTCGCTGACGCTCGCGATAGCCCGCTCCCGGCGGGCTATACGAACAAAGGTCCGCCTCCCGCTCCCACATCGAACATGAAAAAGGCCCGCACAAGGCGGGCCTTTTTCATGTTGGCTGGGGAACTAGGATTCGAACCTAGATTGACGGAGTCAGAGTCCGCTGTCCTGCCGTTAGACGATTCCCCAATGAGCGTTGAAGCTTAAGGCGTCTCGTGCTTTGCGACAACACCTGACAGTTCGCTCGCACCCGGGCCGGCCCGCGGACGGCCGGCTCGGGGGAATCCAGAGGCGATTAACGCTTGGAGAACTGGGTGGCGCGGCGGGCCTTGCGCAGGCCGACCTTCTTGCGCTCGACTTCGCGGGCGTCGCGGGTCAGGTAGCCGTGCTTGCGCATCTCGCTGCGCATGGCTTCGTCGTAGTTGACCAGCGCGCGGGCGATGCCCAGGCGAATGGCACCGGCCTGACCGGAGGCGCCGCCACCTTCCACGGTGACGTGGATGTCGAACTTCTCGGTCATCTCGGCAGCCTCGAGCGGCTGGCGCACGACCATGCGGGAGGTCTCGCGACCGAAGAATTCGTCCAGCGGACGGCGGTTGACCATGATCTGGCCCTTGCCGGGACGCAGGAAGACGCGCGCGGCCGAACTCTTGCGACGACCGGTACCGTAATACTGTTCAGTTGCTGCCATTGTCAGTGCTCTTCAGATGACGGATCAGAGTTCCAGCGCCTGGGGCTGCTGGGCCTGATGGTTGTGCTCGGGGCCGGCATAGACCTTGAGCTTCTTGAACATGGCGCGGCCCAGCGGGTTCTTGGGCAGCATGCCCTTCACCGCGATCTCGATGGCGCGCTCGGGGGCCTTGTCCAGCATGTCCTGCAGGTTGATGGACTTCATGTTACCGATGTAGCCGGTATGGTGATAGTACACCTTGTCCTGCATCTTGTTGCCGGTCACGCGTACCTTGGAGGCGTTCACCACCACGATGTAGTCGCCGGTATCGACGTGCGGCGTGTAAATCGGCTTGTGCTTGCCGCGCAGACGGTGGGCGATTTCGGTCGCCAGGCGACCCAGGGTCTTGCCCGTGGCGTCAACCACAAACCAGTCGCGACGGACTTCAGCCGGCTTGGCGCTTACAGTTTTCATCCAAACGCTCCAAACAGGTACGTTCTATCCAAGGAAAGGCGCGAGATATTACTTGATTGAGACGGGGGTGACAAGTGCCGACGGCACGGAAATACCGCCCGCCCCGGCTCGCGGGACTCCCGCCCGGGGGCCGACCCCTGAATCGCAGGCAAAAAAAAAGCGCGGCAAAGAGGGGAGGGCCGCGCTAAATACCACCAAAGGAGGATGGAGGAGTCCACTGATACCGGCGGGGCCGGTGAATCAGTATGTGAGCATTTTCTAATATACCAAATCGTGATGTCAACCCCTGTTTTCATTTTTTTGTCATGTATGGAGCAGACGGACCGCCGCCCGTGCCCGGGGTCCCGGGTGCGGGCGGCGGCTGGGGTCGTCAGATCGGGTGGATCAGATCTTGAGGCGTTCGACCGGGCGGCCGTTGATGAGGTGTTCCTGGATGATCTCGTCGATGTCTTCCTGGTCCACGTAGGTGTACCAGGTCTCGTCCGGGTAGACGACGATGACCGGCCCCTCGCTGCAGCGGTCCAGGCAGCCGGCCGTGTTGATACGTATGCCCCCCTGCCCGCTGAGCCCGAGCTCCTTGATCCGCTGCTTGGCATAGGCGCGCTGCTTGCTCGCGCCGCAGTTCTCGCAGGCCTGGCGGCCAGGCGCACGCTGGTTGGTGCAGAAGAACACGTGATGCTTGTAATAACTCATGGATAGCGGCTCACGAGGGCCGGCGGGCCCGGTTCAGAAATCGTAGACGAGGTTCACGGCGCTGAGGGTGTCGGTCTTCTTCGTGCCGGCCGGCACCTCGCTGTTGCGCTTGGCGGTAAAGCTGAGTTTCATGGCCAGGGCGCTGTTGATGCGCACCTTGAGGCCGGTCACCGACTCCGCATAGGTGTTGTCTTCACCCGATTCCACCAGGAAGTCCTGACTGAAGCGGGTGGTCGCCGTCCAGCTGTGGCGGTACTTCGCCTTCAGGCGCAGGATGGCCTCCTCCTCGCGCGCCCCGTCCTCGGGCTTGCTCTGGCGCGCACCGGGGCCGCCTTCCAGGTCCAGGTGGCCCAGGTCGCCGGCCTCCCAGACACGGTAGCCGTAACCCAGCGCCTCGGAGAGACGGTAATCATAGCCGCTGAACTTGTCCACCTCGCCGCGCACCGTACCGTAGAGGTAACTGCGCGGGCTCAGTTTGGCATCCGCCTGGTAGGCGGCCACGTAGCGCTCGGCCGTGTCCTCGCCGGAGTCGGAGGCGAACAGGCCCTCGCCATTGAGCGTGTGGCGCCAGCGATCCAGTTCGTAGAGCACCTCCGCCTTGGCGTTCACGTTACGGGTATCCGTATTGCCGCTGGTGGTGCTGGCGCCCAGCTCGGCCGAACCGCTCCAGGGGTCGGCGGGGCCGCCGGCCTCCTGGGCCATGGCGCTCACGGCCCACAGGCAGAGACTGCTAACATAGATCGTCTGACGAAGCATTCATTCCTCCCGTAACGTCTGGAAACCGAATCCTAACAAACTCGCCCGCATGCCGCCGCCCAACCCGAAACTGGCCGCCACCGACCGCTGTGTGATGTGCGGCATGTGCCTCCCGCACTGCCCCACCTACGGCAAGACGCGCAACGAGGCCGACTCCCCGCGCGGGCGCATCGCCCTGATGCAGGGCCTGAACAGCAGCCGCCTCGCCGTGGACGAGCACCTGCTCGCCCACCTGGACGGCTGCCTGGCCTGCCGCGCCTGCGAGTCGGTCTGTCCCTCGGGCGTGCCCTACGGCGAGCTGATCGATGCGGTACGCGAGGAGCTGAATGACGCCCGGCAGGCAGGGGCGGGGGCAAGACTCGGGCAGGAGTTTATCGATTCACGCCGTCTGCGGCGCGTGACCACAAAGGCCTTGCGGTTTTACCAGGCCAGCGGCCTGCAGCGGCTGGCCCGCGCCAGCGGCGTGCTGCGGGCCACCGGGCTGGCGCGGGCCGAGGCCCTGCTGCCGCGCATCGACACCGCCAACCTGCAGCCACGGGGCGAGGGCCCGACGGTGGCGCTGTTCACCGGCTGCGCCAGCGAGGTCTTCGACCGGCGCACGCTGGCCGACACCCTCACCGTGCTCGGCGCCCTCGGCTACCGGGTCGAGATCCCGGCCACCCAGGCCTGCTGCGGGGCCATCGACCGGCACGCCGGTCGCAGCAGCCGCGCCGATGACCTGATGCAGCGCAACCTGGCCGCCTTCGATGCCCCCTACCAGGCCATCATCGGCACGGCGAGCGGCTGCACCGCCCAGCTCGCCGAGTACGACCGGGCCGGCGACGACGAACGGGGCCCGTCCTTCGCCGGGCGCGTCGTCGACGTCAGCCGGTTCCTGGCCCAGGCCCTGGCCGAACGGGAACTCAATCTCGCCCCGCTCCAGGCCCGCGTCGCCATCCACGCCCCCTGCTCGCTCACCCACGTCCTCAAGGCCGCCGCCTGGCCACGCCGCCTGCTCGAACACATCCCGGGCCTCGAACTGCTCGACCTGCCCGACAACGCCCGCTGCTGCGGTGCCGCCGGCAGCTACATGCTCACCCAGCCCGACATGGCCGACCAGCTCCGGGAAGACAAGCTCGCCCACCTGCGCAACCTCAGGCCGGACATCCTCGTCACCAGCAACATCGGCTGCGCCCTGCACCTGCGCGCCGGCCTCGAGGCCGAAGGCATGGCGATCGAGGCACTGCATCCGGTGTCGCTGGTGGCCAGGCAGATGGGGTTATAAATCAGGACGAGATATTGATGTGGCTCTATCGTTCCGGCTCACGCGCCAGCGTAACCGATCGCGTGGACCCGGTTGTTAGCGCTAATCTTCATCAGTAAACCAAGCACAACCGATGCGCTCTGTGGTGATAACCAGCACTCCTGTATCAAACGTCGCGATTGTAGCCGGCGTCCAACTGGGGCCAACATTTGGATGTTTGCGGGGGCATCCGTAGTCGCCGTTCGTGAAATACTTAGGCTTGTCACCTGAAAAGTGGCGCACAAATTCTTTAGCTAGGCCATCGGCCTCGTTCTGTGGCATGAGCTCAACGTGATATGCCATGTCTCGACTTAGCACAGTTTTCAAAACGGACACCGCATCCTGTTCGGAAATCTCGAAATAGATACCCGGCGAATCGAATAGCCCAAATTGGGCTGCCGCCTCCTCTACGCTCGCGACCTTCGCAGGCCGAATATCAACGATGGTATCGCTACCTCGTGCCTCGATGATTCGTGACGTTATGTCCATTTGCGCTAACGTCTCGCCTCAAGCGCGCGGCGTAGTCGCGTCGCCTTGGAGGCAGTTGTTAGATTGCCTACTTGAGAAACAACCATAGTGCAACACAGCAAGCCATTACCAAGAAGCTAATTAATTTGTTTCGCAGCCTAATACTGCCTGGATAAAAGAAGACTGATTTCCAACCAGGAGGCCGAGGATAGCCAGACCGATCTAGCCATGCTTCTGCAAGTGCGTTTGAGAAACCCCTATCCTCAATTAACGCCTTCTTCACCACTTCTCGTTGTTCATAAGCGTATATCTGCTCATCAACAGTTTCTTCTGTAACATCTGGATATTGCAGCAGCATCTTTCTCAATGCTTGTCGTTCATTATTATCCATATGGACTATCCCATGCGCAGGTACTCTTTGTTAGAGCTCTGTACCAACCAATGCATAAGGTGTCTGCTCTTCTAGCCGTGATACAAATTCCATAACTTTGATGTAATTGGGGTGCCAATGCTCATAGTCACTATTTTTCAGCAATGAACCATTAGCCCCATACCATTCTGAAAATATTGTCTGTAGTTGTGATTTTGTTACAACTGCCACATATGCACCCCATTCTGTTTTCTTCCCGGGGCATCTGCCTGACTCAATCAGGTCAGCGACCTTAAAATATAGATTTTCACTGCTATTTGGCAGCGGAGGTAAATTCGGGCTAATGCTGGTAGGAATAGTTCCACTCCAATTTCCACCCTCCCACTTGAAATTGGGGTCGTCCAGAGATCCTATGTAACCTTCATATATTGTCATTGGCAACCTAACAGCTTCGCTGCAACTCCGGGGACCGGACCATCTTAACTCATTGATCCAGCATATAAAGCTACTTATAGAAGCCCCGGTTTCGGCTTTAAACCGCCATTAATTGACCTGAAATCGTGCCCATAAGACGGCACGCACTCAATGTAGTTTAGCCGCACCGGCAGCCACCCAGATCTCACGGGCACGGACGACAAAGGCCACGGTTTGCACCGTGGCCTCTGTACTTGAAGATGGTGGCCAGGGAGGGAATGGGCCACGCCTTTGGTGGCCCATCACGAGCGTCAGCGAGCCCGTAGGGCGAGGCCCCAGGCATAAGCGGATGCGCGCCGAGTAATCTCCCCCGACACATCGAACAAAGCCGTCGGGGGTTCGATTCCAGCCAGGCAGAAACGACAAAGGCCACGGTTTGCACCGTGGCCTTTGCGTGGAATATGGTGGCCAGGGAGGGAATCGAACCCCCGACACGGGGATTTTCAATCCCCTGCTCTACCAACTGAGCTACCTGGCCGGCGTTGACGCGTCTGGCAGGGGCCCCCTGCCGAGCGAGCCGCCTATTAAAGCGACTCGCCCCTTCGGCGTCAAGGGCAGACTCAGGATTCCGGCGGTACGTAGCCTTCCGGCTTGGCCGTTTCCTCGCCACTGAAGAAGAACTTTTCCATCTCCTCCTCGAGGAACTTGCGGGCCTTGGGGTCCACCGGGGTGAGGCGGTACTCGTTGATGAGCATGGTCTGGTGGCGCAGCCACGCCTGCCAGGCCTCCTTGGAGACGTTTTCCCAGATCCGCTTGCCGAGATCCCCCGGATAGGGCGGCAGGTCGAGGCCTTCGGCCTCCTTACCCAGCTTGACGCATTGCACCATGCGAGCCATTGCTTGCTCCTGTCTGTTCTGCGCGTAAACGCTCGATGAGACGTTTCACCGGTGTGGCGAAGCCGCCCGGTGGCGAAAGCGAAGTGTTATACCAGACCTGGCCATCGGCTTCCATCACACGGTTTGCAGGGGCTTGCAGGCGGAACACCAGCGGGGTGATGTGCAGGCGGAAGTGGCTGAAGCTGTGCACGATGGGCTCCCAGGCCGCCTCCTGCGCCGGTTCGGTGCCCAGTTCGCGGGCACACCAGGCCCGTGCGGCGTCGGCGTCCGCGAACTCGGGAAAGCCCCAGAGCCCGCCCCAGAGGCCGCTGGGTGGCCGGCGGGCCAGCAGCACCTCGCCCGCCGGGTTGACGGCCAGCAGCATCACGGTCTCGCGCTCGGGCAGGGCCTTCTTCGGCCGGCGCGCCGGCAGCTCCGCCTGCCGGCCCTGCGCCTGTGCCGCGCAGTCGCCGGCCACCGGGCAGGCGCTGCAGCGCGGGCGGGCGCGGGTACAGACCGTGGCGCCCAGGTCCATGATGGCCTGGGTGTAATCAGCCACGCGCGCCGCCGGCGTGTGCCGCTCGGCGAGGGCCCAGAGGGCCTTGAGCACCGCCGCCTGCCCCGGGTAGCCCTCGACCAGGTGGTGGCGGGCGAGCACGCGCTTCACGTTGCCGTCGAGGATCGCATGCCGCTGCCCGTGGGCCTGGGCCAGGATGGCGCCGGCGGTGGAGCGGCCGATGCCCGGCAGGGCCTCCAGCGCCTCGATGTCCGCCGGCAGCTCGCCGCCATGCTCGTCCACCACGATGCAGGCCGCCCGGTGCAGGTTGCGGGCGCGGGCGTAGTAGCCCAGCCCGGTCCAGTGATGCAGCACCTCGTCGACTGGCGCCCCGGCCAGCACGGCCAGCGTGGGGAAGCGGGCCATGAAGCGCTCGAAATAGGGGACCACGGTGGCGACCTGGGTCTGCTGCAGCATGATCTCCGAGACCCACACGGCATAGGCGTCGCCCTGCCGCTTCCAGGGCAGATCGGCGCGACCGTGCTCGTCGAACCAGGTCAGCAGGCGGCGGGCGAACTCATCCATACGCATTCAACAGGCAGTGGCGGCTACGCCGGGCACGGTACACAATCCGGCGCAGGCTTCCAAGCGCCAGACCGCCCGCGCTCACCTATACTCGCCACATGACCCTACGCCCCCTGCTCCTCGCGCTCCTTTGCACGACCTGCCCGCTGGCCGCTGCGGCCGGCGACTTCCGTGCCTACCCCTTCATCCATTACTTCGATTACACCGAATGCGACGACAACAACGTCTTCCTGGACGGAGAGACCGGTCCCCTGCCCGGCTTCGGTGTGTCCGCGTCGGGCAACAGCGGGCCGCATGGCCTGCGGGGGAAGTTCGAGCTCGCGGGCGGCACGGTGGACTACGACGGCCAGACGCAGACGGGCATCCCGCACACCACCGATACGGACACCCTGCTCTACCGCCTCGGCCTGGACTACGAATACGCCGCCGTGCCCGAGCGCGTGACGCTGATCTTCGGCGGCGATTACGTGGCCTGGGATCGCGACATCCAGCCCAGCTAAAACCCGCTGGTCGGCGGCGTGGTCGGCGGCCTGCTGGAGGAATACCGCTGGTGGGAGCTGCGCGCGGGGGTCGATGCGACGCTGTTTGCCCGCAACCGCCACCACTGGTCGCTGCGCGGTTCATGCACGAGGAAGGGGCCGTAGACGACGTCGTCGCTGCGGCCGAATTCCCATTCCTCCCAGTAGAGCTCGGTGCCGATCCACCAGTTGTCCGGCCGCTATCTCTACGAGCGCCCGGACAACTGGTGGATCGGCACCGAGCTCTACTGGGAGGAATGGGAATTCGGCCGCAGCGACGACGTCGTCTACGGCCCCTTCCTCGTGCATGAACCGCGCAGCGAGACGGAGCACCGCGGCATCCGCCTGATCATGGAGCAGCGCTTCTGACCCACGGCCCGGGTGGCGGCAGGACCGCCCGCCCATGGGCCGTTCCAGGGAGTTCCGGCCGCCGGGCCTAGCGGTCGAACAGCCCCTTGAGCTTGTCCTTCACCTTCTCCTCGACGTCCTGCTTGAACTCCTGCTTCTTCTGCTGCACCTCGGCCTCGGCCTTCTCGCCCAGCTTGTCCTTGGCGAAGCGCTCGAGGTCGGGGTTGTAGCTGAGGTCGTCCAGGGGCCCCTTCACCGTGGTGTAGAGATAGGTGCGCGAGCCACCCAGCTTGGCGACGCCGAAGCTGTAGTTCATGCGGCTCTCGACCAGGTTCACGCTGCCCTCGCCCTTCGCCTGCAGGATGGGGGTGAGGACGTGCAGGTCCCTGTTGCTGGCCACGCCGTTGCGGATGGCGGCCGTGCCAGTGAGGCTGGTGAAGCGCACCTCCCGCGCCCCGCCCTCGCCGGCGGTCTTGTCCTCGTAGATGGTGGTCTCGATGAGCCGCACGATGCGGGCGAGCTTCTCGTCCTGGATGGCGCCGTCCTTGAAGGCGAAACGCAGGTCGCCGTTGAGGCCGCGCTTGAGGGCGGAGAGCCGGTCGCCGCTGGTGGTGATATCGGCATCCATCTCCGTCTGGCCGGTGAGCCAGACCTTCTCCAGCATGTCGGCCTGCAGGGCGCCCATGTCCATGCCGCGCAGCGCCTGGCTGGTGCGGTAGACGGGGCTGTCGCCGCGCGCATCGAGACTCGCGTTGCCCTTGAGGCTGCCGCCGTAGAGCGTGAGTCCCATGGGGTCAACACGGATCAGGCCATTCTTCGCCGAGAGCGTGGCATGGATGTCGGAGAGCACGATGCCGCTCACGATCGCCTCGCCCACGTCGGCGGTGCCCTCGAGATCGAGGCTGCGCAGCAGCGCCATCGGCAGCTCGATGGGCGTATCGGCAGCCGCGGCCCCAGCGGCCGGCGCGGGCGCCGGTTCGGGGGTGGGCGGCAGGTAACGGTCGACGTTGATGGCATCCACGGTGAGGCCGAAGCGCACGGCCGGCCGGGCGAAGCCGGCCACGCTGGCCGTGCCCTTGAGCGTGGTGTCGTCCAGCACCACGGTCAGGTCCTCGAGCTGCGCGCTGTCCTTGGTGGCGGCGAACCCGGCGCGCAGCTCGGCCTTGTTCAGCACGTTGTCATCGCTGGTCTCGGGCGCGGCGATGGCCAGGCGCTGCATCAGGTCGCGCGGACTGAAACGGTCGGAGGCGATACTGCCGTTGACCCGGAGATCACCCAGCAGCCCGGTGGCCGCCGCCTGCCCGGTGAGCTGCATGCCCAGGGTCTCGAGGCGCAGGTCGCTGACCTTGGCCGTCTGCGCATTAAGGTCGGCGACGATCCCGGCGCCCAGGCGCGCCTCGACCCGGCCGGCCGGGACGTCCCGGCCACTGGCGGCCACGTCCAGCACCAGGTCGGCGATGCGGTAGGCGCCGGCGGCCGGGTCGGCGGTGACCTCGGCATCCAGTGCGGCGGTGAGCACGGTGACGGGGCTGCCCTGTTCGATACGCAGGTCCATGTGCAGGGCCATGGGCTCGCCGATGGCGAAGGCACCGGTGCGCAGGTTGAAGGGGTCCAGCCGCATCTCGGTGCCCGCCTGGGCGTCGCGCCAGGAGACCCGGGCCGCGGAGATGTCCACGCCGCCGATCCAGATGGTCGGCAGGGGGCGCGCCTCGGCGGGCGGGCGCCCGGGGGCCGGCTGCGCCGTCTCCTCGCCCCGAGCCTCACCCGGGACCTCACTCTGGGCCGGCACCAGGTCGTCCCAGTTGGTCACGCCCTGGGCGTTGCGCTGCAGGTCCAGGCTGAGGCCACGCAGCACCACCCGGTCGATGCGCACCTCGTTCTTCAGCAGCGGCAGGATGGCCACGCGCACCGCCACCTCGTCGACACTGGCGAACGGCGCATCGCCAAAGCCGGCGGCGTTGCTCAGGCGCGTCTCGCCCAGGCTGAAGCCCAGCGGGAAGAAGGTGAGGTCGATCTCGCCCTCGATGGCCAGCTCGCGGCCGGTGGCCTCGTGCACGCCCTGGGTGATCTGCGACTTGTAGGCATTGGGATCGAAGGTGGCGACGAAGATGCCGATCGCGACCGCCAGCACCAGCACCACGGCCACTACCGCCAAACCTGCCCACTTCAACCACTTCATGTCCTGCCTCCGCTCACCGGCTTCTTACATTACGGATTCATCGTATCGTTAATCATAGCGGGTTGAAGACGGGTAGTGACAGGCCACACAATCCACGGGACGACGACGTGCGTCCCACGCGCTTTTGCGTACAATGACCGGCATCACACCGAAGGACGACAAGCTCATGCGTGACACCCTGCTCGACTGGCTGGCCGCCCTGCGCGACGCCCTCACCCGCCTGGGCCAGCGCCTGCTGCGTCTCTATCACCCCGACACCTGGCGTCGCAAGGGCTTTTCCTGGAGCGTCGGTATCGTGGCTGCCACCCTGCTGGTGTTCGTGCTGATCCTCGGCCTGTACTGGAGCGACGAGCCGGAGCCCTTCGACGTGCGCGCCCACGCCCAGTCGCTGGCCCAGGCGCGCACCGGCGCGGCGGATACCTCGCTGGTCACCGGCGAGGTGACCACGGCCACCCTGATCCGCGTGGCCGGCACTCTGCTCGACAAGCCCGGCGGCTATCTGAGCAACGACATCTTTCCCCCCGGGCTGTACCTGGACAACATCCCCAACTGGGAATACGGGGTGCTGGTGCAGGTGCGCGACCTCTCGCGTGCCCTGCGCAACGACATCAGCCGCTCCCAGTCCCAGTCGGCCGAGGACCGCGACCTCATCATCGCCGAGCCGCAGTTCAGCTTCGACAGCGAATCCTGGATGCTGCCGCCCACCGAACGCGAATACCGCGAGGGCATCCGGGCGCTGGAACGCTACCTCGCCCGCCTGAGCGACACGGACCAGGCCGACGCACAGTTCTACGCCCGCGCCGACAACCTGCGCGAGTGGCTCGGCATGGTGGAAAAACGCCTGGGCTCGCTGTCGCAGCGCCTCTCGGCCAGCGTCGGCCAGACCCGCATCAACACCGACCTGGCCGGCGAGCGTGCGGCCCAGCAGTCCACCCTGCGACCAGGCGAGATGCTGGTGAAGACACCCCGTTTCGAGGTAGATGACGTGTTCTACGAGGCGCGCGGCGCGGCCTGGGCCCTGCTGCACTTCCTCAAGGCCGCCGAGCACGACTTCCGGCCTGCGCTCGAGGACAAGAACGCCGTGATCAGCCTGCGCCAGATCATCCGCGAACTCGAGGCCACGCAGCAGCCGATCTGGAGCCCGATCATCCTCAACGGCAACGGCTTCGGTATCATCACCAACCACTCGCTGGTGATGGCCTCCTATCTCTCGCGCGCCAATGCGGCCGTGATCGATCTACGCAATCTGCTTGAGCAGGGCTAAACGAGGAGCAGGAATCCATGTCCAGTTCACCGCGTCGCAAGCCGCATATCCTGTTTCTCGGAGCGCACAACACGCACCGCACCCTGATGGCCGAGGCCTATATGCGCAAGCTCGGCAGCGACATCATCGACGTGCAGTCGGCGGGACTCGCCTCGGACCGCACCGACCCGCGCACCATCGATGTGCTGCGCGAGGACGGCATCGAGCTCGGCACCCAGCCGCCGGCCCTGGTGAGCAGCGACCTGCTCACCTGGGCGGACCTGATCATCACCATCTCCGGCCACGACGAACACCTCAACGCCCCCATCCCCAACGGCGCGCGCGAAAAGCAGTGGACCATCGCCTCGCCGCTCAAGCCGGAGGCCGGTGAAGAGGAAATGGATGCCTTCCGCCGGGTGCGCAACGACATCAAGCGCCGCGTGCAGCAACTGGTGAACTCGATGCGCCTGTCGGCCCGCTAGCCGGGGCTAGTCACGCTCCCAGTCGCCCGACTTGCCGCCGGCCTTCTTCAGCAGGCGTACCTCGTCCATGCTCATGCCACGATCCACGGCCTTGCACATGTCGTAGATGGTCAGTAGCGCCACCTGCACGGCCGTGAGGGCCTCCATCTCCACGCCCGTCTGCCCGGCGGTGCGGGTGGTGACACGGCAGTGTACGGCGGGCGGCGCATCCTCCAGCGCGAACTCCACGCTCACGTGGGTGAGCGGGATGGGATGACACAGCGGGATCAGGTCGGCGGTGCGCTTGGCACCCATGATGCCGGCGATGCGCGCGATGCCGAGCACGTCGCCCTTCTTGTGGCCACCGGCACGAATCAGCGCCAGTGTCTCCCCGGCCATGCGGATGCGCCCCTCGGCCACCGCCACGCGGTCGGTCACCGCCTTGTCGCCGACATCGACCATGTGGGCCTCGCCCTCGGCGTTGAAATGTGTCAGCTTGCTCATGCCTTGCCCGCTCCCGCTTCACTCGATCATTGCAGTCAGTTCCAGCATGCGATGTTACATTATCGCTCGACATTCGGCCCGCAACCCCAGCCACAGGGAACCCAGCAGAAGCAATGGCCAGACCAAGACTCGAAACACTCCTCGACCGGGTCGTGGAGGACGAGACCCTCGACGCGGTGGACACCCTCACCCAGCTCGTGGACTGGCTGCGCCCGGACGACCCCGAGCACATCGCACCGGTGATCGCCCGTATCGAGGAGCTGGCCATGGCGCTGGAATCCCGCTCCAGCGTGCGTCACGCCCTGAGCGGCCGCGTGCAGGGCCAGCTGCTCGACTCACGTCATCTGCCGCTGTACACCGAGATCGGCCTGTTCTCCCGCCGCGGCTTCTTCCGCGAACTCGGCACGCGCATCTACGAGCGCCTGAATCCCGCGCCTGCCGACCGGCGCAACCTCAAGCACGTGCTCACCATCGTCTTTCACCGGCTCGACGACCCGGAGTGGGTGACGGCGGTACCGGACGATGCCTGGCTGCGCCTGTTCGACCTGCTGATCGACGTCTCCGAGGGGCGCGAGAAGGCCCTGCGCCGGGCACGCGAAGAGGCGCTCTATGCCCTGGAGACGCTCTCCACCTGGATCGCGGCCGAGGAGCTGGAGCCCGAGTTGCTGCGCCTGGACCCGCGCATCTGCGAGCGCAATTCGGCCTTTGTCGCCCAGCAGCGCGAGCTGGCCGTCTACGTGCGCGAGTACCTGGAGTGGACCCAGGACAGCGAACGCCCCTTCCACGACGACGAGCACGCGCGCGTGCTGCTCGAGCAGGTGGCCGAGCAGATCAGCCTGTTCCGCAAGCGCGCG
Organism: Chromatiales bacterium; assembly: GCA_014762505.1. Taxonomy (NCBI): domain Bacteria; kingdom Pseudomonadati; phylum Pseudomonadota; class Gammaproteobacteria; order Chromatiales; species Chromatiales bacterium. The sequence continues at coordinate 40,763 of JABURS010000032.1, forward strand.
GTGAAACGCGGCACCAGCATCGGCCTGACCTACCTGCTGGAGCGCCTGGACCAGACCCTGGAACGCATCGAGAACCTGCTCGACCTGCTCGATCCGGACGATGCCGAGAAGCGCCGCAGCACCGGCGTACGCCTGTTCAAGCAGATGGTGGTCAACAACGCCCGCCGCCACAGCCTGCGCGCGCTGTGGCAGGAAAACGTGAAGCTGCTCTCGCGCAGCGTGACCGAGAACGCCAGCCATACCGGCGAGCACTACATCACGCGCAATCGCGCCGAATACCTGCAGATGCTGTGGTCGGGGGCCGGGGCCGGGCTCATCATCGCCTTCATGGCGCTGATCAAGATCGAGGTGGTGGAACTCGGCCTGTCGCGGGGCCTGCAGACGCTCCTGGTCTGCCTCAACTACGGCCTGGGCTTCGTGCTCATACACATCCTGCACTTCACCGTCGCCACCAAGCAGCCGGCCATGACCGCCGCACGCTTCGCCGCCGCCGTGGAACAGGGCGACCGGGGCATGGCCAACCTGAAGAAGCTCGCCGATCTGATGATCGACGTGGGCCGCTCGCAGTTCGTGGCGGTCCTGGGCAACGTGCTGGTCGCCCTGCCCGTGGCCATCCTCGTCGGCTGGGCCTATCTCGAACTCTGGCATACCCCGGTGCTGGATGCCGAGGCGGCCAATTACCAGCTCAAGGAGCTGTCGCCGATCACCGGGCTGGCGCTGTTCCATGCCGCCATCGCCGGACTGTGGCTGTTCGTCTCCGGCCTGATCGCGGGCTTCTTCGACAACCGCTGCGCCTATCTCGACCTGCCCGGCCGACTGCGGGAACACCCGCTGCTGCGCCGCATCATCCCCACCGGGCTGCGCGAGCGCATCGCCGACTACATCGACGGCAACTACGGCGCGCTGGCCGGGAATTTCTTCTTCGGCGTACTGCTCGGCGTCACGGGCTACATCGGCTACCTGCTCAGCCTGCCACTGGACATCCGCCACATCGCCTTCTCCTCGGCCAACCTCGGCTACGTGGTGGCTGGCGGCATGCCGGGCTGGGGCGACTTGACCCTGTATTTCATCTTCGTGCTGCTCATCGGCGCCATGAACCTGTGGGTGAGCTTCGCCCTGGCCTTCTGGGTGGCACTCAAGGCGCGCGGCGCGCGCATCGGCAGCGTCTCGCGCCTGCTGCGCGTCTACCTGCAGCGCATCGCCGAGCGCCCGCGGGAGCTGCTGCTCCCGCCCCCGCCACCGCCCGAGATCGAGCCCTCTCCCGGGGACCGGGACAGGAAGTGATAGAATGGCCCTTTCTGGACCATCACCGACGTGATCCCATCCCCATGAGCCTGACCGTCCGATTCTTCGCCAGCCTGCGCGAGCGCCTGGGGCGCGACGCGGTAGAGCTGACTGCCACCGATGCCGGTACCGTGAGCGAGGCCTGGGCCCGCGCCACCGACGGCGCCGCCATGCCCGCCAACGTGCTGGCCGCCGTCAATCAGGAATACGCCGCACCCGACCAGCCCGTGAATGACGGCGACGAGATCGCCTTCTTCCCCCCGGTGACCGGCGGCTGAGATGGACGGCATCCGCCTCATCGACGGGCCCTTCGATCCCTGGGCAGAGCTGCAGCGTTACCAGGCCGAACGGCTGGCGGGTGAGGCCGGCGTGGGCGCCACCGCCGTGTTCGTCGGCAGCATGCGCGACCTCAACGAGGGCGACACCGTCACCGCGATGACGCTGGAACACTATCCCGGCATGACCGAGAAACACCTGGCCGCCATCCTCGACGAGGCACGCGGGCGCTACACGCTCATCGATGCCCTCATCGTGCATCGCGTCGGCCGCATCCTGCCCACCGACCCCATCGTGCTCACGGCCGCCTGGTCGGCCCACCGCAAGGACGCCTTCGAGGCCTGCCGCTTCCTCATGGAGGCGCTCAAGAGCCGCGCGCCCTTCTGGAAAAAGGAAACGCTCGCCGATGGCGGCGAGCGCTGGGTGGAGAAGAACACCCCCGGTTACTGACCCGGGACAGGACTACTGCAACAGCAGGAAGAGCGCCGAACGCCCGCGCTGGATGTTGAGCAGCAGGGCCCGGTCGCGATCGCTGATGGCCTTGCCCATCTCCTCGATGGACGTCACCGGCTGGCGATTCGCCGACAGGATCACGTCCCCCGGTCGCAGACCGTTGAGATGGGCCGGACTGCCATGCGTGACATCGGCCACCAACACGCCCTCCACCTTGCCATAAAGCGGCGATCCCTCGCGGATGTCGCTCAGGGTGGCCCCCTCGAGCTTCCTGCTGAAGCGCCCGGCCTGCGCCGTGTTCACCTCGGGTTCGGCCACCCTGGCCACCAGGCGACGCTCCTTGCCGTTGCGAATGACGGTGAGTTCCACTTCCGAGCCGATGGGCAGCAGACCGACGGCATTGCGCATGTCGGCCGAGCGGCGTATCGGCCGGCCATTCACCGCCACCACCACGTCGCCGGGCTTGAGGCCGGCCCTGTCCGCCGGCGACTCGGGTGCCACCTGGGCGATCACCGCCCCCTGGACGCGACGGATGTCGAAGGCCTGCGCCAGCTGCGGCGTGAGATCCTGCACCGACACGCCCAGGCGGCCACGGCGCACCTCGCCGTATTCAACCAGCTGCTCCATGATGCCGCGCGCCATGTTCACCGGGATGGCGAAGCCGATACCGATGTTGCCGCTGGAGCCGAGGATGGCCGTGTTGATGCCCACCAGCTCGCCGCGCAGGTTCACCAGCGCACCGCCGGAGTTGCCGGGATTGATGGAGGCATCGGTCTGGATGAAGTCCTCGTAGGACTCGATGCCCAGCCCGCTGCGGCCGAGCGCGCTGACGATGCCGGAGGTGACGGTCTGGCTCAGCCCGAAGGGGTTGCCGATGGCCACCACGAAGTCGCCCACCTGCAGCGCATCCGAGTCGGCCATCTCCACCTGGGTCAGGCCCTCGGCCTCGATCTGCAGCACCGCCACGTCGGCGTCGGCATCCGCGCCCACCAGCCGGGCCGGGTACTCGCGCCCGTCACGCAGCGTCACCGCGATCTCGTCGGCGCGATCGATCACGTGATGGTTGGTGATGATGTAGCCGTTCTGCGCGTCCACGATGACGCCGGACCCCAGCCCCTGGGTCTGGCGCTCGCGCGGCTGTTCGGGCACGCCGAAGAAGCGGCGGAAGAAGGGATCGTCGAACAGCGGGTTCTGCGCGGCGGCGCGCCCGCGCGTGGAGATCTTCACCACCGCCGGGGTCACCCGCTCGATCATCGGTGCCAGTGTCGGCAACGGCTGGCCATCCACCGCCTCGGGCAGCACCGCCCGTGCCGGGACAGCGGTGAAGAACAGACCGGAGAAGAGCAAACCCATGAACAGAACGGACAACAGCATCCGTGCACCTGCGGTCTTCAGCATGCCTTACCTCGCTTTCGGATTCCGACGGGCCGGACGGCCCGCCACGACTGTGGTACTAGAACCCCGGCAGCCGCGAAAAGTTCAGGCGCAGGCCTCAGCCACCGGTCAGATGCGCGCGGGGATCGAAGGCCAGCTCCTTCTGCATGCGCGCGTAGAAGTCGCGCTGCGCCTCCGTCTCGGCCGGCGGGGTCACGACCTGCACCAGCACGTACTGATCGCCCGGCGGACTGCCCGGCAGGCCACGCCCCTTGAGCCGCAGCTTTCGTCCGGACTGGGTGCCCGGCGGGATCTTGAGCTCCACCGGACCGCCCAGGGTCGGCACCTTGATGCTGGCGCCCAGCGCCGCCTCCCAGGGGGCCACGGGCAGGTCGAGCAGGATGTCGCGACCGTCCAGCCGGTAATAGGCATGCGGCGCGGCATTGAGCGTGAGATAGAGGTCGCCGTTCGGCCCGCCGTTGACGCCGGGGCCACCCTGACCGGCCAGGCGGATCTGGCCGCCGTCGGCCATGCCCCGCGGGATGCTGATCTTGAGCGAGCGGCCGCTGGCCAGGCGTATGGTCTTGCTGGCGCCGTGGTAGAGGTCCTCGATGTTCACGCGGATGCTCGCGCGCTGGTCGGCCCCCTTCTGCCGGAACATGCCGCCGGCCCCGCCGCCGGCACGACGAAAGCCGCCGCCGAACAGCGAGTCGAAGAAATCGCTGAAGCCGTTGCCGCCAAACCCGCCGTCGGCCGCGCGCGCACCACCCGCCGCACCGCCGAAGCCGAACATGTCCTCCCAGTCCGGCGGCGGACGAAAGTCCTGCCCGGACTTCCAGTTGGCACCGAGCTGATCGTAGGCACGGCGCTTCTCCGGGTCCTTGAGCACCTCGTAGGCCTCGTTGACCTCCTTGAAGCGGTCCTCGGCCTGCGCCTCCTTGCTCACGTCCGGGTGGTACTTGCGCGCAAGCCGGCGGTAGGCCTTCTTGATCTCGTCGGCGGAGGCACCGCGATCGACACCGAGAATCTCGTAATAGTCCTTGAATTCCATCAGCAGTCACACAATCGAGGCGGCGTCACAGCATACACCGATGACGCCGCCAGCGTGTTGTACGTCGGGATGATCAGCCTTCAACCGCGATGCGCCGCGGCTGCACCTTTTCCTGCTTGGGAATACGCACCTCCAGCACCCCGTGCTCACTGCGCGCCGTGATCTTCTCGGCGTCCGCCGTATCGGGCAGGCTGAAGCGCCGATAGAAGGAACCGCGCACGCGCTCCACGCGGCGGAAGTTGTCGCGCTCCTCCGTGGTCTCGGCCTTGCGTTCACCACGGATGGTCAGCACGCCATGCTCCATGTTCACCTCGATGTCCTTCGGGTCCACGCCCGGGATGTCGGCGTAGATCAGGTAGGCATCGGCCTCTTCCTTGATGTCCACGGACGGATGCCAGTCGCTGGTGGCCAGCGCACTCTCGTCACCGCCACCACGAATCATGTTGTCCATCTCCCGGTGCAGCTGGTTGAGCAGGCTCCAGGGTTCATAACGCGTGATTGCCATGGTTCCACCTCCACTACAGGTTATGCGACAGGGTGTTTGCGTGTCCTTCTAGATAGGGGCAGGAGGAGACTTTTCAAGTGGACAGCAAGGCGCGCCCAGGGCTGCCAAAAAAATGCCCGCCTGGCGGCGGGCGAATCTCACAGGAGGTTCCGCTGGAGGGTTAGCGGGGCCTCACTTCCAGTCGGTTGTGCACGGCGTGCACGCCGGGGATGTACCAGCAGTCGGAACTCGCGATGCGCTTTTGCTCCGCGCTGTGCACCACCCCGGCCAGGGTGACCTCGGCGTTGCGGGTCAGGATGCGGATCTCGTCGGCGTTGAGCGAGGGTTCCTTGTCCAGCACCAGGCGCACGGCATCGGAGATCTCGTCGTCGGTCTCCATCTCGGCCGGCTCCACGTGCAGGAGGTTGAGCACGTCGCAGCAGCCGGGCACCCACCAGGCGATCACCTCGGCCAGACGCCGGTGCGAGAGACTGTTGACCCAGCCGAGCAGGACCACGCGGCTGCCGTCCACCTTGACCTGGATACGCCCGCGGGGGCTGCCGGTCTCGCGCTGCTCGCCGTTGGCGATATCGAACTCGGCAAAGGCCGGCTCCTGCATGAGTGCATTCAGCACGCCGTTGAGCAGGGCCTTGCCCTCGCGGCGCTCGCCCGGGATCAGGCGCAGGCCATCCTCCACCGGCCGGCCGTCGGCCAGCCGCCGGGCGATGAGCAGGGCCTTGCGCTTGGCCTCGATGGTGCCGACTTCGCCCTCGAGACGAAGACTGCCGTTGTGAATGATGCGGATGGGATATTCGTGGAGGTTGATGCCGCCATCGCGTTCCATGGCCGCGCGAATGGCGGAGACGAGCGTGTCTCGTGCCATAGGGATCTCCCTCTTAGGTACCCGAGATTGCGGCCGACAAGTCCTTGCCGGCCTCCCGCGGCGGGGAATGCTGCCGCACTGACTGATGTTAGTTCATTCCCGGGCAAATGCAGGTGAAGGAACAACCCCTTTACGATCAATACGTTACGACCAGGACCGGCCCTACTCGATGTTCTGCACCTGCTCGCGCATCTGCTCGATCAGCACCTTGAGCTCCACCGCCGCCTGGGTGGTCCGGGTGTCGTTGGCCTTGGAGCCCAGGGTATTGGCCTCGCGGTTGAATTCCTGCATGAGGAAGTCCAGGCGCCGGCCGACCGGCTCGTCGCGCGCCAGGGTGGCGGCAAGTTCCTTGAGGTGGGAATCCAGCCGATCGAGCTCCTCGTCCACGTCCAGGCGCTGGGCGATGATGGCCAGCTCCTGTTCCAGCCGCCCGGGATCGGCCTCCACCCCGAGGTCCTGGATGCGGGCGAGCAGCTTGTCGCGCACCCCCTGCATCACCTCGACGCGCCGCGCACGCACCTCGGTCACGATCCCGCCGATGGCCGCGGCCCGCTCCTCGATGATGGCCTGCAGCCGGGCCCCCTCGCGCTCGCGGCTCTCCACCAGCTCGTCCAGGGCCTGCTCCAGCAGCCCCAGCGCCGCCTCCTGCACCGGCGCCATGTCGCGCTCGGCCTCGCGGGCCACGCCGGGCCAGCGCAGGATATCAATGGCCGACTGGCGCTGGGCGTTGCTCATCTCCTTCTCGATGCGGTCGCAGGCCTCGATCACGGCGCGGGCCAGCTCCACGTTCACGTCCACGGTGGAGACCGCCCCGCTGCCGGCCTGGTAGCGCAGGCCGCACTCGATCTTGCCGCGACCGAGGCGGGCCTGCAGCCGCTCGCGCACGGCGTTCTCCAGGGCGCGGAACTCCTCCGGCAGACGCAGGCCGGGCTCGAGGTAGCGGTGGTTCACCGAACGGATCTCCCAGACGAGCGTGCCCCAGTCCCCCTGCGCCTCGCGGCGCGCGAATGCCGTCATGCTGCGTAACATGTCCTGCCCTTGTGGTGTTTGGTGTGTCCCGCCATTGTAGTGCATTCGCCCCGCCCGCCCGACATCGGGCGGGCCGAGCCGCTATAATGCCGACCCGGCAACACCACACCCCGACCAGGAGACAGGCATGAGACCCAGCGGCCGCGCACCGGACCAGCTACGCGAGATCCAGTTCACCCGCAACTACACCAAGCACGCGGAGGGCTCGGTCCTGGTGGAGTTCGGCCACACCAAGGTGATCTGCACCGCCACGGTGGAGGAGCGCCTGCCGCCCTGGCTGAAGGGCAAGGGCCAGGGCTGGGTGACGGCCGAGTACGGCATGCTGCCGCGCTCCACGGGCAGCCGCATGGCCCGCGAGGCGGCCCGCGGCAAGCAGGGCGGTCGCACCCAGGAGATCCAGCGCCTGATCGGCCGCTCGCTGCGCGCCGCCTGCGACCTCTCCGCCCTGGGCGAACGCCAGATCACGGTGGACTGCGACGTGATCCAGGCCGACGGCGGCACGCGCACGGCCTCGATCAGCGGCGGCTTCGTCGCCCTCTACGATGCCATCACCCACCTGATGAAGAAGGGCCAGCTCAAGACCAACCCGCTGCACGGTCTGGTGGCCTCGGTGTCGGTGGGCATCCACAACGGCACGCCGGTGCTGGACCTCGACTTCGACGAGGACTCCAGTGCCGAGACCGACATGAACGTGGTGATGAACGACGGCGGCGCCTTCATCGAGGTGCAGGGCACCGCCGAGGGCCATGCCTTCCGCCGCGAGGAACTCGACGCGATGCTGGACCTGGCCGCCGCCGGGATCGGCAACATCATCGAACACCAGAAGCAGGCCCTGGGCATCTAGGAGGGCATCCCGATGAAACTCGTGCTCGCCACCGGCAACCAGGGCAAGCTCGCCGAGCTGCGCCAGCTCCTCGAGGGCACGGGCATCCAGGTGCTGCCGCAGTCGGACTTCGGCGTGCCGGATGCGGAGGAGACGGGGCTCAGCTTCATCGAGAACGCCATCCTCAAGGCCCGCCACGCGGCCGCGCACACCGGCCTGCCGGCGATGGCGGACGATTCCGGCATCGAGGTCGACGCCCTCAACGGCGCGCCGGGCATCTACTCGGCCCGCTATGCCGGCGTGCATGGCGACGATGCGGCCAACAACGCCCGTCTGCTGGCGGCGCTGGAAGGCCTGCCGACGGCCGAGCGCGGCGCGCGTTTTTACTGCGCGGTGGCCTTCCTGCGCCACGCCGAAGACCCCACGCCGGTGATCGCCGAGGGCATCTGGGAGGGTCGCATCCTGGAGTCCGCGCGCGGTGAGGGCGGCTTTGGCTACGACCCGCTGTTCTTCGATCCGGCACTGGACCGGTCGGCCGCCGAACTCGACCCCGCCGAGAAGAACCGCGTCAGTCACCGGGCGCGGGCGTTGCGCGCGATCGCCGAACGGCTGCGCGCACACTAGCCCCGGGCGCCAGCCCGTGATCCAGCCCGAGCTGCCCGATCAGCGGCGCGGGATGCTCGATGCCATAGCCCTGGGCATAGTCCACGCCGATGCTGCGCAGCACCGCCAGCGTCTCCTCGTCCTCGACGAATTCGGCGATGGTCTGTATCCCCATCACGTGTCCCACCTCGTTGATGCTGCGCACCATGGCGCGATCGATGGGGTCGGCCACCATGTCGCGGATGAAGCTGCCGTCGATCTTGAGGTAGTCCACGGGCAGGTTCTTCAGGTAGGCGAAGGACGACAGGCCGCTGCCGAAATCGTCCAGCGCAAAGCGGCAACCGAAGCGCTTCATCTCGCGGATGAACTGGATGGCGCGCGCCAGGTTGGCAATCGCCGCCGTCTCGGTAATCTCGAAGCAGATCAGTTCGGGCGGCACGCGGTAGGCCTCGAGCTGGTGACGCACGAAACCGAGGAAGTCGTCATCGCTGAGCGTGCTGCCGGACAAGTTGATGGCGAGCATGGTCAGCTGGCTGGCCCCGCCCCGCGCCCGTAGCGCGCCGGCCAGGCGGCAGACGTGGTTCACCACCCACTTGTCCACCGAGGGCATCAGGTTGTAGCGCTCGGCGGCAGGGATGAAGGCGGCCGGCGGCACCAGCTCGCCCTCCTCGTCCAGCATGCGCACCAGGATCTCGTAGTGCCTGCCCTCGTCCGCCTCGCCGCCCACCGGGCGGATTGCCTGGCCGTAGAGCACCAGCCGGTCGTTGGCCAGGGCATTGTTGATGCGCCCGATCCACTGCATCTCGCCGCGGCGCTGCTTGAGCTCCTCGTCGTTGGGCTCGTAGACATGCACGCGGTTGCGCCCCAGGTCCTTGGCGGCGTAGCAGGCCACGTCGGCGGCGCTCATCACCGTCGACAGGTTCTCCGAGTCCTCGTTGACCTCCACCACGCCGATACTGGCACCGATCTCGAAGGGCTTCTCGTCCCAGGTGAAACGGAAGTCCTTGATGACATGGCGCAGACTCTCGGCGATCTCGCGCGCCCGCCCCAGGGGACAGCGCTCCAGCAACAGGCCGAATTCGTCGCCGCCCAGACGCGCCAGGGTGTCACTGTCGCGTACATGCTCCTTGAGCAGGAAGCTGAGCTGGCGCAGCAGCTCGTCGCCGGCCACGTGGCCGCAGGTGTCGTTCACCACCTTGAACTGGTCGAGGTCGATATAGAGCAGCGCATGCGTGCTGCCCGGCTCGCCGGGCTGGCGGATCAGCGCGGCCAGCCGGCGCTCGAACTCGGCACGGTTCACCAGCCCGGTGAGGGCGTCATGGGTGGCCTGCCAGGTCATCTTCTGCGTGAGCTCGCGCGCCATGGTCACGTCGTGGAAGACCATCACCACCCCGATGATGCGCCCGCTGCGATCGCGGATCGGGGCGGCCGAGTCCTCGATGGCGATCTCGTGCCCGTGGCGGTTGACCAGGATGGTATTGCTGGTCAGGGCCGCCACCTTGCCCTCGTTCAGGCAGTAGTTCACCGGGTTGTCCAGCGGCTCGCGGCTGATCTCGTTGACGATGGGGAAGACCTCTTCCAGGGTCCTGCCCGCCGCCTCGGCCTGGGTCCAGCCCGTGAGCACCTCGGCGATGGGATTCATGAACACCACCAGGCCGGACTCGTCGGTGGTGATCACCGCGTCACCGATGGAGTTGAGCGTGACCAGGGCGCGCTCCTTCTCCTCGAACAGCGCGTCCTCGGCCTGCTTGCGCTCGGTGATGTCGGTATTGGTGCCCACCATGCGGTAGGCCCTGCCCGTGTCGTCATGCACCGAGATGCCCCGCTCCAGGTGCCAGCGCCAACTGCCGTCGCGGTGGCGGATGCGATGCACGCTCTCGTAGAAGGGGGTCTCGCCGCGCAGGTTCGCCTCGATCGCCGCCCGTGCCCGTGGCAGGTCCTCGGGGTGCACGCGGCTCGACCAGGCCTCCTCGGAATTGTCCAGCTCGTCTTCGGCAAAGCCCAGCATGGCCTTCCAGCGCGGCGAGTAGTACACGGTATTGCTCTGCGCATCCCAGTCCCACAGCCCGTCATTGGAGCCGCGCATGGCGAGGTCGAAACGCTCCTCGCTCTGGATCAGTTCCTGCTGGGCGGCAGTCAGGTCCTTCTCCTTCTGCTCCAGCACGTCGAGCATGCGGTTGAAGTCGTCCGCCAGCTGCGCGAGTTCCTCGGTGTGCTGCTCTGGGGCGCGCACGCCATGCCCGCCCTCGCGCACCCGCGAGGAGGTGACCACCAGTTCGTGCAGTCCGCGCGTCAGGCGCCGGGCCATGAGCACGGCGAACAGCACGCCGATGACGATGGCAATCACGGTGTAGAACACCCCGTCACGGGTGATCAGGCGCAGGCCGGCCAGGTTGTCCTGCTGGCTGAGCGCCACCCGGGCCCAGCCGATGAGTTCGCCGTTGACCAGGATCGGCGCCGCCACGTCGATGAGCTGGCGGGTCTCGATCAGCCGATGCGTGCCGGGCGGGGAGTCCAGCAGCTCGCGGCTCACCGGGTCGATGACGTGCTGACCGGCGAACCGGCGCTCGGTGTGCGCCATCACCTTGCCGCGCGTGCCGAGTACCATGGCGTATTCCAGGCCCGGATAGCTGGCCTGCGAGGCGAGCACCTCCTCCAGGCCGATGACATCGTTGGCCAGCAGCCAGGAACCGCTGTTGGTGGCCAGCGTCTCGGCCAGACTGGTGACCTGGGCGATGGCCTGGTCGTGCAGAAAATCGCGCTGACGCTCGACCAGGTCGAAGACGAAGATGGTCATGAGCACCGCGTGTACCAGCGCGATCCCCAGGATGAGCTGGCGCCGGATGGAGCCGAACAGTACCTGGCGCAGTCGGGTGGCGGTCGACGCCATCTCAGCGCGCCTCCCGCGGGTCGCGCAGTTCCCGCGTGAAACGTTCGATGAACTCGCGTACCGGCCGGTAGGTTTCGTTGTCCGCCGGCTCGAAGCGCGACAGGGCCATGCGCGCGAGGATGGCGCGCCCTTCCTCGTGGTTGTGCAGGTCAAAGAGCAGCTCGCCCACCTCGGCCGCGATGGCCGGCGGCACGTCTTCGCGCACCACCAGCCCGTTGTTCGGCAGGTTGTCGGTCTGCCAGCGCACCTCCAGCGCCGCGGCCAGCTCCGGCCGCTCGCGTGACAGCGTGCGCCAGGGCGGTATCCAGGTGGCACCGGCCGCCGCCTCGCCGAGGTACACGTTCATGATGGCCGACTCCTGCGAGCCCACATAGCGGTTGTCCAGCTCGTGGAAGACGTCGATGCCGTGACTGTGCAGGAAGTGCTGCGGCAGCATGGTGGCCGCCAGCGCGGAGGGGGCGGGATAGGCCACGATCTTGCCGCGCAGGTCGCTGAACTCGTCGATGCCGCTGTCCCTGCGCACCAGGATGATGCCGCGAAAATCCTCGTCGTCGCCCATCTTGCCGAAGACCCGGTAGCCATGCTTCAGGGACTCGACGGTCTGATAGGGGTTGGGCAGGGAAAAGGCGAATTCGCCGGCAAACAGCTTGTCGTCGTAGGCCGCGTAGTTGCGCGAGGCCTCGAAACGGAACTCGGCGGCATCGACGTGGCGATTGAGGTAGTCGATGAGCGGGGAGAAGATCTCGTGCAGGCGCGCCGGGTTGTGCAGAGGGTGGATACCGAAGCGGTAGACGGGCTGCTCCGGCACCGGCGCCTCGCCGTACTGCGGCAGGGTGGGCTCGGCCTCCTGGTTGCAGCCGGCGAGCGCGGCGAGCAGCCACAGGCAGAGCCCCAAACCGGGCAACGATATCCGGGAAATAGCGGTCATGCGTGCGTCACTGTCCTGGCAATGGCCGTAACTGTTGCCCGGCCGGGCCGCCGTACATTGCGGCGGCTGTTTTTTTGATAATAGCCACAAAAACTACGCTGACATAGTACAGGCCGCCGGCCCGGGCCCGCGGCCACCGGGCGACGGAGGGCGGTGTCTGCCCGACCGGCGGACGGCCAGCCCCGTCCGCCATTATGGCGGCAGCGGCCACACGCAACTTTAGCCGTCCACCCGCCGGAGCCGGTAGAATCGCCCCATGCCCCAGTTCACCGCCCCCATCCCGCTTAGCGTCTACGTCCACATCCCCTGGTGCGTGCGCAAGTGTCCCTACTGCGACTTCAACTCGCATGCCATTCGCGAGGAGCTGCCCGAACGCCGCTACGTGGATGCCGTGATCGCGGACCTGGAGGCCGAACTGCCCGGTGTGTGGGGGCGGCGCATCGAGAGCGTGTTCATCGGCGGCGGCACGCCCAGCCTGTTCTCGCCCGAGGCACTGGACAGGCTGCTGACCGGCATCGCTCAGCGCCTGCCGCTGCGCCCGGACACCGAGATCACCCTGGAGGCCAACCCGGGCACCTTCGAGCAGGGCAGGTTCGCGGAGTTTCGCGCACTGGGCATCAACCGCCTGTCCATCGGCATCCAGAGCTTCGACGACGCAATGCTCGAGCGCATCGGCCGCATACACAACGGCTTCGAATCCCGCCGTGCGGTGGAGATCGCCCAGGCCGCGGGCTTCGACAACCTGAACCTGGACCTCATGTTCGGCCTGCCCGGGCAGACACCTGCCCAGGCCCTGGCCGACGTGCGCCAGGCCGTGCAGGCCGAGCCCGACCACGTCTCCTACTACCAGCTCACGCTGGAGCCGAACACGCTGTTTCACGCCCGGCCCCCGGCACTGCCGGACGACGACGCCCGCTGGGACATGCAGGAGGCCGGCCAGGAGACGCTGGCCGCCGCTGGCTATACTCAGTACGAGGTCTCGGCCTATGCCCGGCCCGGCCGGCGCTGCCGGCACAACCTCAACTACTGGGAGTTCGGCGACTACCTCGGCATCGGCGCCGGCGCCCACGGCAAGCACAGCGATGCCGCCACGGGGACCATCGTGCGCTACCACAAGCAGAAGCAGCCCGCCGCCTACATGGACACCGCCGCCGGTGGCGGCGCGACCATCGCGCGCGAGACACTCGCCCCGGCCGCCCTGCCCTTCGAGTTCATGCTCAATGCCCTGCGCCTGACCGACGGCTTCGAGGAGGGGCTCTATGCCGAGCGCAGCGGCCTGCCCCTGGCGTCCATCGCACCGCGCATCGAGCAGGCCATCGCCGGCGAACTGCTGGTGCGCGAGGGCCCGCGCCTGCGGCCCACCGACCTCGGACGGCGCTTTCTCAATGACCTGATCGAACGCTTCCTGCCCGATGACGACTGAACTCCTGCAAGCGGTGACCCTCGACTGCCCCTACTGCGGGGAGGCGATCGACACGGTGCTGGATCTCTCGGCGGGTGGGCAGGACTACATCGAGGACTGCCAGGTCTGCTGCCGGCCCATGGTGATCCACTACGCGCTGGACCACGCCGGCGGGCTGGCCGAGCTGCGGGCGGAACGGGACGACGCATGAAAAGGCCCTACGAGCCCATCTCCTGCGCCCTGTACAGCGAATACGAGCTGGCCATCCTGCGCGCCCAGACGCTACGCGTCTCCTGGGTGGACGGCTGCGGTGTCTCGCATGTCGAGACCCTGCAGCCCGAGAACCTGCGCACCCGCGCCCAGCAGGAATTCATGATCGCGAAAAAGGCCGACGGCAGGCGCCACGTGCTGCGCCTGGACCGCATCCGGCACGCGGAGATCATCGAGTCGGGCACGAGGCTGGTCTAGCTTCGGGGGCTTTTAGCAGACCCGACGGGCGTCGGGGGAGGGAAACGCGACTAGCGCGGGGCGCTCAGCGCGCGATGGCGCGCCTCGATGGCATCGGGCAGCAGCCCGAGCAGCCGCGACACCCCGCTGGAGAATCCGTTATAGGCATCGGCCAGGGCGAGCAGGCGGCGGCGGGCGGCGGCGTCCTCGAGTCGCAGCGGCTCGAAGCGGGGCTCGCCGCCGACCAGGGCCTCGGTCAGGCTGCCGAAGCTGGCGGCCGCGCGGGTGAAGCGGTCCGCCGCCGCCGTGACCTCGGCCAGCACCAGACGCTCATCGCCCAGTGCCGCGACGCCCTGCCCGAGGGCGGCATCCATGGCGACCAGCGCCGCCTCCATGTCGTCCAGCGTCGCACCGGCACCCACGGCGTCGATCCCCGCCGCGGATTCGGCACGCAAGCCCCTGATCTGCGTCCGCAGGGCCGGCAGCAAGCGCTGGCGCAGCTCGTCCGCCACCCCCCGGTAGGCCGCCACGGCATCCGCCGCATCGTCCTTCGCCTGGGCCGGCAGGCCGGACAGGGCCAGCCAGAAGCCCAGGAGGAGGACCAGGGACAGTCGCATGGCGGGACGGGCGGGCATCAGTCGGCCTGCCCCGGCGTGGCGGGCAGCACGTTGGTCTGCGAGTGCACCGTGACGGTCTCGGCCTCGACACCGGCCGGGGGCTCCTCGCCATACACCCAGGCACCGGATGCGTCGCGCCACTTGTAGACCACGGTCTCGCGGGCGCTGAGCCGCTCGCGCACCCGCTCGACCGCGAGCCGCGGCTCGAGGAGGTGGCCCGGTGTCAGCAGCGGCCCGCCGTCCGGGCCGAAGGCGAAGAAGGGTGCAGCCAGGACGGCCAGTACGAGCAGCAGCAGGGCGACGAGGACGGCACGCTTCATCGCGCCGCCTCCACGGGCCGGGCCCACAGGTCGTGCTCGCCGCTGCCGGTGATCTCCACCTCCACGAACTCGCCGGGGGCCAGGAATTCGCCCTCGATGTAGACCACGCCGTCGATCTCCGGCGCATCACCCGGTCCGCGGGCGATGCTGCCATGCGCGTCCTGCTCGTCCACCAGCACGGTGATGCGCCGGCCGACCTGCTCGGCCAGGCGGTCCTGGCTGATGGCGGCCTGCAGCTCCATGAAGCGCTCCAGGCGCTCCTGCTTTTCCTCCTCGGGCACCGCCCCCGGCAGCGCATTGGCCGCCGCCCCCTCCACCGGCGAGTAGGCGAAGGCGCCCACGCGGTCGAGCCGGGCCTCTTCGATGAATTCGAGCAGGGTCTCGAAGTCCTCCTCGGTCTCGCCCGGGAAGCCGACGATGAAGGTCGAGCGCAGGGTGATGTCCGGGCAGATCTCGCGCCAGCGGGCGATGCGCTCCAGCGCCTTCTCCGCCGCCGCCGGGCGCTTCATGGCCTTGAGGATCCTCGGGCTGCCGTGCTGCAGCGGCACGTCCAGGTAGGGCAGCACCAGGCCGTCGGCCATCAGCGGGATGAGGTTGTCCACGTGCGGGTAGGGGTACACGTAATGCATGCGCACCCATACACCCAGCGAGCCCAGGGCCTCGGCCAGCTGCTGCATGTGGGTCTTGAGCGGCCGCCCCTGCCAGAAGCCGGTGCGGTACTTCACGTCCACGCCGTAGGCGCTGGTGTCCTGCGAGATCACCAGCAGCTCCTTCACCCCGGCGGCCACGAGGTTCTCGGCCTCCTGCATCACCTCGCCGATGGGCCGGCTCACGAGATCCCCGCGCATGCTGGGGATGATGCAGAAGCTGCAGCGGTGGTTGCAGCCCTCGGAGATCTTCAGATAGGCATAGTGGCGCGGCGTGAGCTTGATGCCGGCGGGCGGCACCAGGTCGGTGTAGGGGTCGTGCGGGGCCGGCAGGTTGTCGTGCACCGCCGCCATCACCTCTTCATAGGCGTGCGGCCCGGTCACGGCCAGCACGTTGGGGTGTGCCGCGCGCACCTTGCCGGCGTCCGCCCCGAGACAGCCGGTGACGATCACCTTGCCGTTCTCGTCCAGGGCCTCGCCGATGGCATCCAGCGACTCCTGCACGGCGGCATCGATGAAGCCGCAGGTGTTGACCACCACCAGGTCGGCGCCGTCGTAATCCGGGGCGATCTCGTAGCCCTCGGCGCGCAGCTGGGTGAGGATGCGCTCGGAGTCCACCAGGGCCTTGGGGCAGCCCAGGGAGATGAAACCGACCTTGCGTTGGATGTCTGTCATGGGGATTTACCTGAAAAGCGGAGCGCCTCGATACCATATCCGCCAGCGCCCCTCAAGGCCCCTCGGCGGGTTTTTATGCACACAAACCGTGCGCCCCCCGGTCGGCATGCACCAAACAGTGCAAATTGCACGCCAGGCGCATGAGGAAAATGTTTTTCCCATATAAATCATTTAGTTAAACATGTGGCTAAAAAATAGCCAATGTAACAGGAATGCAACTATACCGCGAACCCGGCAGCGAATCTCCCGCCTCGTCCACAAAGTTATCCACAGGTTTTGTGGAAAAACCGGAAACCCAAAATCTTACAGGGGCTTACGTGAAAATCGTCATTTCCCACTTGCCCGCGATGCCGCCTTTCAGTATGATGCCTCTCCTTTTCGATCCGCGACACACCGAATTTTTCGAGGACGGTTCCATGAAGCCGGAGATTCACCCCGAGTACAGCGAAATCAACGTCGTCTGCAGCTGCGGCAACAGCTTCAAGACCCGTTCGACCATGGGCAAGGACGAGATGCAGGTTGAAGTCTGCGCTGCCTGCCACCCGTTCTTCACCGGCAAGCAGAAGCTGATGGACACCGCGGGCCAGGTCGACAAGTTCCGTCGCCGCTACGGCATGAAGTAAGCCGTGCCGCAGTCCTGGCTGACGCGAAAGGCGCTCCTTGCGGGCGCCTTTTTCGTGGCCGGCTGGCTGGCCGCCGTCCAGGCCCAGGCTGCCTGCGAGCTGCAGCGCGTCGACGAACGGGCCAGTGCCGACTACGTCTACGACGGCGACACCCTGCGCCTCACCGACGGCCGCCGTCTGCGCTTCGTCGGCCTGGATACCCCGGAGATGGGCCGCGACGGCCGCCCCGGCCAGCCCTATGCCCGCGCCGCCCGCGAACGCCTCATCGGACTGCTCACCGCCCAGGACAACCGCCTGCAGCTGCAGTACGACCGCGAGCGCCGGGACCGCCACGGCCGCCTGCTCGCCCACCCCGCCCTGCCCGACGGCACCAGTCTCACCGAGGTCCTGCTGCGCGAGGGCCTGGCCACCCAGCTGGTGGTCCCGCCCAATACGGCCCTGCTCGACTGCTATGCCGCCGCCGAGGCCGAGGCACGCCGTGCCGGGCGTGGCATCTGGTCGCTGCCGGCCTACGCGCCCCGACCCACCGCCAGCCTGCCCAGGGGTGCCGAAGGCTTCCACATCCTGCAGGGGCGGGTCGAACGCATCGGTCGCGGCCGCCACACGCTCTGGCTCAACCTCGAGGGCCGCGTGGCGGTGAAGATCGGCGAAGAAGACTACGTGCATTTCGGCGACATGGACTGGGACGCCCTCACCGGCCGGCGCATCGAGGTGCGCGGCTGGCTGCACCCGCGCCGCGACGGCAGCCGCATGCTGCGCCTGCGCCACCCCGCCGCGCTGAGCCTGCCCGGGGAGGCGAATTCCTGAACGCATCGGGCTAGAATCATCGGCACCCCCACGCAGATCACGGGAAGCCATGTCACCTCGACTCCGCCTCAGCCTGCTACTGCTCGCCCTGGCCGCCCTCGGCGGCTGTGCGACCAACCCCGTCACCGGCGATCCGGACTTCGTCCTCATGACCCAGGACCAGGAGATCGCCACGGGCCGCCAGTATCATCAGCAGCTGCTCAAGCAGTATCCCGTCTACGAGGACGAACGCCTGCAGGCCTACGTCAGCCGCCTGGGTGACGAACTGGCGCGCAACAGCCACCGCAGCGACCTGGTCTTCCACTTCACGGTGCTGGACTCGCAGGACGTCAACGCCTTCGCCCTGCCCGGCGGTTACGTCTACATCACCCGCGGCATCATGGCCTACATGAACTCCGAGGCGGAGCTGGCCGGGGTGCTGGGTCACGAGATCGGGCACGTAACCGCACGCCACGGCGTGCGCCAGCAGAGCGCGGCCACCGTCACCGGCATCCTCGGCGCGGTGATCACGGCACGCGCCGGCAGCCAGGCCGTCGGCGACCTCAGCAACATGCTCGGCACCGCCCTTATCCGGGGCTACGGCCGCGAGCACGAGCTGGAGGCCGACCGCCTCGGCGCCGAATACCTCGCCCGCCTGGGCTACGATCCGCAGGAGATGCTCGGCGTGGTCGGCATCCTCAAGGACCAGGAGGAATTCGAGAAACAGCGCGCCGCCGAGGAGGGCCGCGAACCGCGCATCTACCACGGCGTGTTCTCCACCCATCCGGACAACGACGCCCGCCTGCAGGAGGTGATACACGCCGCCGACCGGCTCAAGGGCACGACCACCCGCCCCGCCGGGCGCGACACCTACCTCGGTATGATCGACGGCATGGTCTGGGGGCCCGGCGCGGCGCAGGGCGTGTTGCGCGGACGCGACTTCTACCACCGGGATCTGGGCATCACCCTGCGCTTTCCGCCGGACTGGCGCGTGGAGAACCTGCCCGACCGCCTGCTCAGCCTGCCGCACGACAACAGCGCCCTGCTGCAGCTCACGCTGGAGCCGCTCAACCAGCGCCAGTCCGCCCGCCAGCTCCTCGAGGCGAAGTTCGGCGCGGCCAATCTGCGCGAGTCGCGCGCCCTCGACCTGGGCGGCCTGGACGGGCACACCGCGCTCGCCAGTCTCGACACCCCCTTCGGCCAGCGTGCCACCCGCGTCGCCGTCATCCTGCACGGGAAGAACGTCTACCAGTTTCTCGCCGCGAGCAAGACCGAGGGCGCGCGCCCGCGGCAGGACAGTGCGTTCCTTGCTACCATACAAAGCCTGCGCGGACTGCGCAGCGACGAGGCCGCCCTGGCCGAGCCGCGCCGCATCCGCGTGATCACCGCAAAGACCGGCGACAGCTTCGCCCGGCTGGCCCGCGAGACGGACCTCAACCACCACGCCGAAGAGATCCTGCGCCTGCTCAACGGCATGTACCCGGATGGCGAGCCCCGCCCGGGACAACGAATCAAGATCATCAAATAACCGCGACCGACAACCAGAAGGTTACCCATGAGCGACGAATTCAAAGAAGCTGCACTGCGTTATCACGCCGAGCCGCGCCCCGGCAAGATCGGCATCGAGATCACCAAGCCGACGCGCACGCAGAAGGATCTGTCGCTGGCCTACACCCCGGGCGTGGCCGAACCCGTGCGCCGCATCCACCATCACCCGGAGGATGCCTACCGCTACACCGCCAAGGGCAACCTGGTCGCCGTCATCACCGACGGCACCGCCGTGCTCGGCCTGGGCAACGTCGGCGCGCTGGCCGGCAAGCCGGTGATGGAAGGCAAGGGCGTGCTGTTCAAGAAGTTCGGCGGCATCGACGTCTTCGACATCGAGGTGGACGCCGACAACCCGGACGACTTCATCGACACCGTGGCGCGCATCGCCTCGGGCTTCGGCGGCATCAACCTCGAAGACATCGCGGCCCCCCGCTGCTTCGAGATCGAACGCCGCCTGGGCGAGATGCTCGACATCCCCGTCTTCCACGACGACCAGCACGGTACCGCCGTGATCATCGCCGCCGGCCTGCTCAACGCACTGGAACTGCAGGGCAAGCGCCTGGCAGACGCCCGCGTGGTCTGCCTCGGCGCCGGCGCCGCCGGCATCGCCTCCATGAACCTGCTGGTGGCCCTGGGCGCGAAGAAGGAAAACCTCTTCATGGTCGACCGCAAGGGCGTGATCCACGATGGCCGCGACGACCTCAACGAATACAAGCAGGCCTTCGCCGTGCACACCGACAAGCGCACCCTGATGGACGCCTGCACCGATGCCGACGTCTTCATCGGCGTCTCCGGTCCCGATCTCATGACCCAGGACATGCTGCGCGCCATGGCGCCAAAGCCCATCGTCTTCGCGCTATCCAACCCGGACCCGGAGATCCTGCCCGAGCTCGCCTTCAAGACCCGCGACGACGTGCTCATGGCCACCGGGCGCAGCGACTACCCCAACCAGGTCAACAACGTGCTGGGCTTCCCCTACATCTTCCGCGGCGCACTCGACGTACGTGCCACCGCCATCAACACCGAGATGCTGGTCGCCTGCACCCGCGCCCTGGCCGAACTCACCCACGAACCCGTGCCGCAGGAAGTGCTCGAGGCCTACGAGATCGACGCGCTGGAATACGGCCCCGACTACATCATCCCCAAGCCGCTGGACCCGCGCCTGGCCGAGCGCATCCCGGCCGCGGTCGCGCAGGCAGCGATCGACTCCGGCGTGGCCCGCATGGAGCTGGTGGAGGCCTCGAGGCAGAAAGACTGAGCCATCGTGCACCTTGCCGGCGGCACCCGGCGCCAGATCGACTGTCTACACTCAAGGAAGAGGGCCATCACAGGAGGGCGTCATGCAGAAGATATCGATCGTCGGTGCCGGCCGTGTGGGCGAGTCCACGGCGCAGTTCCTGGCCAAGGAAAACCTCTGCCGCGAGATCGTGCTCATCGACGTGAAGGACGGCGTGCCACAGGGCGCGGCGCTGGACATCCAGGAAACCGCACCGCTGTTCGGTTTCGACACGCGCCTGTCGGGGGCGACCGACGGGGCGGCGATGGCCGGCTCGGGGCTCGTCATCATCACCGCGGGCATCCCGCGCAAGCCGGGCATGTCGCGCTCGGACGTGCTGGACACCAACGTCGCCATCATCGACAAGGTGATGGAAGACGTGGTGAAGCACGCCCCTGACGCCATGGTGCTGGTGGTCTCCAACCCCGTGGACGTGCTCACCTACCGCGCCTGGAAAAAGAGCGGCTGGCCGCGCAACCGCGTGTTCGGCCAGGCCGGCGTGCTCGACTCCTCGCGCATGGCCTACTTCGTCGCCAGCGAGACCGGGCTGTCGGTGAAGAACATCCATGCCATGGTACTCGGCGGCCACGGTGACGCCATGGTGCCGCTGATCCGTTACACCACCATCTCCGGCATCCCCATCGAACACTTCCTCGACCGCGACGTGATCGACCGCATCATCGAGCGCACCCGCCACGGCGGCGCCGAGATCCTGGCCCTGAAGCAGACCTCCAGCGCCTACGACGCCCCGGCCGCCGCCATCGCCGAGATGGTCGACGCCATCGTGCGCGAACGCCGCCAGGTCCTGCCCACCGTCGCCATCCTCGATGGCGAATACGGCTATGACAACGTCGCCATGGGCGTCCCCTGCGTACTCGGCAGGAACGGCATGGAAGAAGTCGTGGCACTCGAACTCAACCACGAAGAACACACGATGTTCGACGAATCGCTGGCCGGTGTGGTGGCGGACATCGAGCGCCTGAATGGGACGTGAGGGGCGAGGAGTGAGGAGTGAGCGGTAAGACGATACACTAGTGCCTCGCGCCTAACGTCCAGAGCTCATGCCCAACACCACCTACCTGGTCGACTCCAGCATCTACGTCTTTCGTGCCTGGTTCACCCTGCCCGCCTCCATCACAGACGCGGCGGGCAATCCCGCCAATGCCGTGTTCGGCTTCTCCGATGTCGTCTACAGGCTGCTGAAGCAGGAGCGCCCGGCGCGCATCGGCTTCGGCTTCGACGAGAGCCTCACCACCTCGCACCGCAACGCGATCTACCCGGCCTACAAGGCCAACCGCGAGAGCGCGCCGGCCGAGCTCAAGCACCAGTTCCAGCTTGCCCGCCGCTTCCTGCGCGGCATCGGCATCAGCGAGTTCGGCAGCAACCGCTACGAGGCCGACGACCTCATCGGCACCCTGGCACGCATCGAGCGTGAACAGGGACAGCGCCTGGTGATCGTCACCGGCGACAAGGACCTGGCGCAGCTCATACACGAACGGGATCTGTGGTGGGAGTTCGGCAAGGATCAGCGCATGGACGCGAAGGGCATCCAGAAGCGCTTCGGCGTGCGTCCCGACCAGATCGCCGACCAGCTCGCCATCGCCGGCGACAAGGTGGACAACATCCCGGGCGTGCCCGGTGTGGGCATGGCCACGGCCGCCTGCCTGCTGCGCAAGTTCGACAGCGTCGAGATCCTGCTGAGCCGCATCCCCGAGATCGCCCAGATGAAGGTGCGCGGCGCCAAGCGGCTGATGGGACTGATCGACGAACACCAGGACACCATCCGCCTGGCCCGCCAGCTCACCGGTATCCACCTCGAGGCCGACCTGCCCGCCGATCTCCAGCTCGCGCCCCGACCACCCGAACAGGACGCCTTCGACGCCACCTGCGACGAGCTGGACATGTCCCCAGAACGGCGCGCGCGCTGGGAACGCCTGCTCGACGAGCTGCACGGGGGATAGCCGTTCGTCACCACCGCGCCAGTCCTCTCCAGGTCCCAGACATGCCAGCGCCTGACTGCTGCCTTGCAACCACTGATCACGGACAACTGACCAGCAACCGTCTCATGCACACCATCCTGTTCAACAAGCCTTATGACGTCCTCAGCCAGTTCACGGACAGCGAGGGCCGGCGCACGCTCGCCGACTACATCCCGGTAGAAGGCGTGTACGCAGCCGGTCGCCTGGATCGCGACAGCGAGGGGCTGATGGTGCTCACCGACGACGGCGAACTGCAGCACCGCATCACGCACCCGGACAACAAGATGAGCAAGACCTACTGGGCGCAGGTGGAGGGCATCCCGGACGAGGCAGCGCTCAAGGACCTGCGCGAGGGGGTGGAACTGAAGGACGGCATGACACAGCCCGCGCGCGTGAGGCGCATCGACGCGCCCTACCTGCTGTGGCCGCGCACGCCGCCGATTCGCGAACGCCGGCACATCCCCACCTGCTGGCTGGAGATCACCATCGGCGAGGGACGCAACCGGCAGGTGCGGCGCATGACGGCCGCCGTCGGCCATCCCACCCTGCGCCTGATCCGCTATCGCATCGGTTCCTGGACACTCGACGGACTCGCCCCGGGCGAGTGGCGCGAGGCCTGATTTACAAGGCCCGGGGGATGCGACACACTCGATGGCGAATCCTGTTCGGGGAAGGGACGTGATCGGATACCTGCACATCGACGGTCGCTGGCGCGAGATGACCGAGGCGGATCGCCTGGATGGCGAGACGCTGTTCTGGCTGGACTTCACCCATCACGAGGACGACTGGCCTGCCGTGCTCGAGCGCCTGGGTGGCCATGCCGTGCACGAACGCCACGTGAAGGACAGCGTGAACCTCGCGCATCCGCCCTACTACGACGCCACCTCCGATTACGAGATGCTCATCTTCCGCCCGCTGGCCGGCATGCAGACCGCCGACCTGAGCCTGGAGACCCGCGCCTGCACGCTGCTGATGTTCGCCCACGGGCTGGTCACCATCCGCGCGCCCGACAACGGCCTGTTCGAGGACGTCGGCCGGCGCCTGCAAAGCCAGACCCCGCGACAGCCGGAGACGGTGGTCGGCCTGGCCCACGCCCTGCTGCACCGCATCGTCGAGGAACAGATGCGCGTGCGCGGCCCGCTGGCCATG
The DNA here is from genome assembly GCA_014762505.1 of Chromatiales bacterium. NCBI lineage: Bacteria > Pseudomonadati > Pseudomonadota > Gammaproteobacteria > Chromatiales > Chromatiales bacterium. Next base: position 64,310 of record JABURS010000032.1, read on the forward strand.
CAGCTCGAGCTCTGGCAGCAGCGCCTGCTCGGCAGCACCGGCAGCATCGAGGACTGGCAGCCCCTGCTGGAACTGCGCGGACGCCTGCGCCGGTTTTCCACCCTGCTCGCCGAACAGCTCTCCAGCCTCACCCTGTGGCGCAGCGAGACCGAGCTGTATATCAGCGAGCACGTCGGCGTGCGCATGAACGACGTGATGGAGCACATCAAGCGCACGACCCATGACATCGATGCCCTGCAGCACGACATCGAGGGCATGATGCAGATCTACTTCTCCATCACCGGCCAGCGCACCAACAGCATCGTGCAGCTGCTCACCATCATCTCGGTGATCTTCCTCCCGCTGAACCTCATCGCCGGCATCTTCGGCATGAACTTCGAGCAGATGCCCCTGCTCGATCACGCCCTCGGCTTCTGGGCCACGGCCATCGGCATGACTGCGCTGGGCCTGGCCGCCCTGCTGCTGCTGCGTCTCAAGCACTGGATCTGAGCGGCTGCTCCGGATCGGCGATTCGCGTTATAGTCGCAGCCACACGACCACCCATGGCAAATGGCATGAGCGAGACCAACCAGAAGGCGGTACTGGGCTGGCGCGAATGGATCGCGCTGCCCGATCTGGGCCTGCCGCACATCAAGGCCAAGATCGACACGGGGGCCCGCACCTCCTGCCTGCACGCCTTCAAGGTGAAGGGCTTTCGCCGCCGGGGCGTGCGCTGGGTGCGCTTTCACGTCCACCCCCACCAGGGCGACCGGCACACCGAGGTGGTCTGCGAGGCACCGGTGAAGGACCGCCGCTGGGTCACGGACTCGGGCGGACACCGCACCCTGCGCTATGTCATCGATGCCGGTATCGTGGTGGGCAAGCAGCGCTATACCATCGAGCTCACGCTCACCAACCGCGACAACATGAAGTTCCGCATGCTGCTCGGACGCACGGCGATGTACGATCATTTCATCGTCGACCCGCAGCGCTCCTACTGTCAGGAACGACTCGAACTCACCTCCCAGGAATGGGAAACCGAAGAAGAACAGGCCGAAATCGAATGAAGATCGCCATCCTTTCCCGCAACAAGAGGCTCTACTCCACCCACCGCCTGGTGGAGGCCGCCGAGGCGCGTGGCCACGAGGCGCACGTCATCGACACGCTCAAGTGCACCATGGACATCACCTCCGCCAGGCCCGCCATCTGGTACAAGGGCGAGACCCTGGAGGACTATGACGCCGTCGTCCCGCGCATCGGTGCCTCTATCACCTTCTACGGCCTGGCCGTGGTGCGCCAGTTCGAGATGATGGGCGTCTACTCCGTGAACGAATCGGTGGCCATCGGCCGCTCCCGCGACAAGCTGCGCGCCCATCAGCTGCTGGCGCGCGCCGGCATCGGCCTGCCGGTCACCGGCTTTGCCCATTCGCCCACCGACACCAGTGCGCTCATCAAGCTGGTGGGCGGGGCGCCGCTGGTGATCAAGCTGCTGGAAGGCACCCAGGGGCGCGGCGTGGTGCTGGCCGAGACCGCCAAGGCCGGCGAGAGCGTGATCGACGCCTTCCGCGAGCTGGACGCCAACTTCCTGGTGCAGGAGTTCGTGAAGGAGGCCAAGGGGGCCGACATCCGCTGTTTCGTCATCGGCAACCGCGTGGTCGCCGCGATGATGCGCCAGGCCAAGGAAGGGGAGTTCCGCTCCAACCTGCACCGAGGCGGCACCGCCACCGTGGTCAAGCTCACCCCGCGCGAACGCGCCACCGCCGTCAGGGCGGCGAAGACCATGGGACTCAACGTGGCCGGCGTGGACATCCTGCGCGGCAAGGACGGCCCGCTGGTGCTGGAGGTCAACTCCTCGCCGGGGCTGGAAGGCATCGAGGCCGCCACCGGCAAGGACGTGGCCGGCCAGATCATCGAATTCCTCGAGAAGAACGCCAAGCATGGCAAGACGCGCACCCGTGGTCACGGCTGACCCCGTCAACCAGCCGGTCACCATCGGCGACGTCACCGTCAGGCCGGGCAACCGCGCGCTGGTGCTGCTGCCGGTGACCGTGCTCTACACCAGCAACCCGGTGGAGATGCCGGTACACGTGATCTGCGGCAAGCGTCCGGGACCGCGGCTGTTCATCAGCGCGGCGATCCACGGCGACGAGCTCAACGGCATCGAGATCATCCGCCGCCTGCTCAAGTCCAGCGCACTGCGGCACCTGCGCGGCACGCTCATCGCCGTGCCCATCGTCAACGTCTTCGGCGTGCTCAACCACTCGCGTTACCTGCCGGACCGGCGCGACCTCAACCGCAGCTTCCCTGGCTCGGACCACGGCTCGCTCACCGCGCGCCTGGCCCACCTGTTCATGGAGGAGATCGTCGCCAAGTGCACGCACGGCATCGACCTGCACACCGGCGCCCTGCACCGCGACAACCTGCCGCAGATCCGCGCCCACATGGACGACGAGGAGACCGCGCGCCTGGCACGCGCCTTCGGCGTGCCGGTGCTGCTCAACTCGGTGCTGCGTGACGGCTCGCTGCGCCAGGCGGCGGACGAATCCGGGATCAAGATGCTGCTCTACGAGGCCGGCGAGGCGCTGCGCTTCGACGAGGTGAGCATCCGCGTGGGCGTGGCGGGGATACTGAACGTGATGCGCGAGCTGGGCATGATCGCCGCCCGGCACAAGAAACCGCACAGGCCGCGCCAGGACCCCATCACCGCGAGGGCCAGCTCATGGATACGCGCCCCGCAGGGCGGCATCTTCCGCGCCTTCGTGCGCCTGGGGGAATGGATCGAGCGCGACACCGTGCTCGGCATGGTCTCGGACCCGATGGGCGTGGAGGAGGAGCCGATCCTGAGCCCCAACTCGGGCATCGTCATCGGCCGCGCCAACCTGCCGCTGGTGAACGAGGGCGACGCCCTGTTCCACGTGGCTCGCTTCGATCGCTCCAGGCAGGGCGAGCATGCCGCCGTGGCGGTGGCCGAGCTGCACGACTTCCACGAAGGCCTGCCGCCGGACGAGACGGAGATCCGCTGACGCGAAAGACCCGGGGCCTGGTACTTCTAGCCACGGAGGACACGGCGGTGGACAGGACGGGGTATGTCCTTCCTCTGTGGCAAACCGCCTTTCAGTCAGCCCCGCGGTTCGGACGGCCTGCGCGGCATCCCCGGCATCTCGCCCTGCACCACCACCTGGCGCAGGCGCATGGCGATGCCCTCGGCCATCATGAACCACTGCTCGGCCAGCTCCGGCTCCATCACCTCGAACAGCGTCTCGCGGAAATAGGCCAGCCAGCGGCCGATGTGCCGGTCCTCGATACCCAGCGGCATGTGCCGGCCCACCATGTCGATGCCCGGGTCGTGGTCGAGCCGGCCGCCCATGGCCGTCCACCAGAAATCGGCAATGCGCTGCTCGTGCTCCGCGAAGTCCGGGATGTGGGCGAAGAAGCCCTTCATCTCCTCGTCGTTCTGCAGCTTTTCATAGAAACGATGGATCTGCTGCTCGATACGCTCGCGGCCGATCTTCTCGCACAGGGGGATGAGTTTGCGCACCATGGGACTGCCTTTGGGCTTCTGGGGAATGAATGGGTAACATTCTATCACCCATGACAACCCCCACCGCAGAGACCGACATGGACGCAGACCGGGACAAGCCGCTCTGGGAGACCATCACCGACCGCATCCGCGCGGCCGAGGGCAACGACTTCACGCCGCGCGAGCGGCAGGCCGTGGGCGGCGGCTGCATCAACCAGGCATACACCCTGGGTGGCGACGGCCGACGCTACTTCGTCAAGCTGAACGACGCCGCGCGCCTTGCCATGTTCGAGGCCGAGGCCGCGGGCCTGGCCGAGCTGCGCGCCGCCGAGGCCATCCGCGTGCCGCGCCCGGTGGCCACGGGCACGGCCGGCGGGCGGGCATTCCTGGTCATGGAACACCTCGCGCTCGGCGGGCGCGGCACCGGCGCCCGCTTCGGCGAGGCACTGGCCGCCCTGCACCGCAGGACCGCCGAACGCTACGGCTGGCAGCGGGACAACACCATCGGCGCCACCCCGCAGCCGAACGCCTGGCAGGACGACTGGGTGGTCTTCTGGCGCGAACAGCGCCTGGGCTTCCAGCTCGACCTGGCCGCCCGCCGGGGGGCGGGCAGCCGTCTCATCGCGCGCGGCCGCGAACTGATGGATCGGCTGCCCGGCTTCTTCACCGACTACCGCCCGGCGCCCTCGCTGCTGCACGGCGACCTCTGGGGCGGCAACATGGACACGGATACCGGGGGTCGCCCGGTGATCTTCGACCCGGCCGTCTACTACGGTGACCGCGAGGCCGATCTGGCCATGACCGAACTCTTCGGCGGCCCGGGCGGAGACTTCTACCGGGCCTACGACGCCGCCTGGCCGCTGGACCCCGGCTACGGCCTGCGCAAGACGCTCTACAACCTCTACCACATCCTCAACCACTACAACCTGTTCGGCGGCGGCTACGCCGGCCAGGCCGAGCGCATGACCGACCGCCTGCTGGCCGAACTGCGCTGAAACGCCCTACACTCTCTACGCAAAACAACAACAATCACCACCGAAGGGACGCCCCATGCGTGCATTACTGGTCCTGTTCACCCTGCTCGTGATGAGCCCCGGCGGCCACGCCGCCACCGACCCGGCGACCATCCCGGAACCGCTCAGGCCCTGGCAGGCCTGGGTGCTCAAGGGCCACGAGGACCTCGCCTGCCCCTTCCTCTACAACAACGCCAGCACCCGCCAGTGCGCCTGGCCGACCACCCTGGTCGTCGAGGCCTCGGCCACGGGGGCGCGCTTCACCCAGGACTGGCAGAACTATCTCGAGGGCTGGCTGGCGCTGCCGGGGGATGCCGAGCGCTGGCCCCAGGACGTCACCCTGAACGGCGCGCCCGCGGTGGTGGTCGAGCGCAACGGCCGCCCCGCCGTCCACGCCGGGCCCGGCAGGCACCGCATCGAGGGCCGCTTCCTCTGGCCGTCCCTGCCCGAGCAGCTGGCCGTGCCGCATGACACCGGCCTGGTGCAACTGCAGGTGAACGGCCGTGCCATCGGGCGCCCGGACCTCGACACCCAGGGCCGTCTCTGGCTGGGCGAGCGCCAGCGCGATGCCCTGGATACGGCGGGCGACCGGCTGGGCGTGGAGGTCTTCCGCCGCGTGATCGACGAGGTGCCACTGCAGGTGGTCACCCGCATCGAGCTCAGGGTCTCGGGCGCCCCGCGCGAGGTGGTGCTGGGCCGGGCCCTGCTGGCCGACGCCATCCCGGTGCGCCTGGACAGCCCGCTGCCCGCGCGCCTGGAACCCGACGGCCGCCTGCGCGTGCAACTGCGGCCCGGCAGCTTTCGCATCGACCTGACCAGCCGCCACCCGGCTCCGGTGGAGGCGCTCGCCCCGACCGACAACACCGCCCCCTGGCCCGGGACCGAGGTCTGGGTGTTCGACGCCCGTCCGGCCCTGCGCCTGGTGGAGATCGAGGGCGTGGCCGCCGTCGATCCGCGCCAGACCAACCTGCCGCGCGAATGGCAGGACCTGCCGGCCTACCGGCTCACGGCCGGCGAGCGTCTCGGCTTCACGACCATCCGCCGCGGCGACCCCGAGCCCGAACCTAACCGCCTCACGCTCCACCGCGACATCTGGCTGGACTTCGACGGCACGGGCTACACGCTGAGCGACCGCATCGGCGGCCAGCTCTCGCAGGGCTGGCGCCTGGAGGCCGATCCCGCCCTGGAACTCGGGCGGGTGAGCATCGACGACCAGCTGCAGTTCATCACCCGGCGCGGCGAAGACGGGCCGCTGGGCGTGGAGGTGCGCCGCGGCGAGCTCAACCTCGCGGCCGACAGCCGTATCGAGGGCGACACCCGCCGCCTGCCGGCGGTGGGCTGGCAACAGGACGTGCAGCAGCTCTCCGCCACCCTGCACCTGCCGCCGGGCTGGACCCTGCTGGCCGCCTCGGGCGTGGACCAGGTGCCGGGCACCTGGCTGCAGCGCTGGACCCTGCTCGACCTGTTCGTGGTGCTGATCGCGGCGGCCGCCGTCGGCCGTCTCTGGTCCTGGCGCTGGGCGGCACTGGCGCTGGTCACCCTGGCCCTGATCTGGCACGAGCCCGACGCCCCGCGCGTGGTCTGGCTCAACCTGCTGGCGGCCATCGCCCTGCTGCGCGTGCTGCCGGAGGGCCTGTTCCGCCGGCTGGTCACCGGCTACCGCCACCTCTCCCTGCTGGTGCTGGTGCTGATCGCGCTGCCGTTCCTGGTCGACCAGGTGCGCCACGGCCTCTATCCGCAGCTCGAACGCCCGGGCCAGATGGCCACCGCGTTGAAACGCGCAGACGTCTACCAGACCGTGCCCCAGGCCGGGGTGGTGATGGAGGAGGCCCTGCAGGCCCGCGAACCGGCCAAGTCCGAGATGGCGGATGCGCGCACCCGGCTGCCGGCCCCGGCGACCCCGCCGCTCACCGAGATCGACCCGGACGCCGCCCTGCAGACCGGCCCCGGCCTGCCGCAGTGGTCCTGGACCCGCATCCCGCTCGGCTGGAGCGGCCCGGTGGCACAGGAGCAGCACATCGGGCTGACCCTGCTCTCGCCCACCGGCCACCTGCTACTCAACGCCCTGCGCGTGCTGCTGGTCGTGGTGCTCGCCCTGTTGCTGGCGGGCTGGCGGCCCGGCGGCCGCCTGATGCCGCCGCGTCCCGATCGCAGCGGCTCCTTCGGCGCCCGCCAGACCGGCGCCGCCGCCGTCCTGCTGCTGGCCGGTGTCACCGGTCTGCTGCCCGCACCGGCCCGCGCCGAGATCCCGGACCCGGCCCTGCTGGAGGAGCTGCGCCAGCGCCTCGTCGAGCCGGCCCCCTGCCTGCCGCAATGCGCCCAGATCCCCCGCATGTACCTCAGCGCCGCCCCGCAGGCCCTGCAGCTGCGCCTGGAGGTGCACGCCCGGGAGGCCGTGGCCGTGCCCCTGCCGGGCCAGCGCGACCAGTGGCTCGCCAGCCGGGTGCTGGTCGATGGCCAGCCCGCCACCGGCCTGCGCCGCGACAGCACGGGGGCCTACTGGCTGGACCTCGCCCCGGGCCGGCACCAGGTGCTGATCGCCGGCGGGCTGCCCGCCGGCGACAGCCTGCAGCTCAACCTGCCGCTGCCGCCGCACCGCGTCGAGATCGAGGCCCGCGGCTGGAGCGTGGAAGGCGTGCGCGAGACGGGCGTGCCCGAGCGCCAGCTGCAGCTCACCCGCATCGAGGAGGCCGCCGCCGGCGAGCTGCCGATGCTGGAACCCACCACCCTGCCGCCCTTCGTGCAGGTGACCCGCCACCTGCGCCTGGGGCTGGAGTGGGAGGCGCGAACCGAGGTGCGCCGCCTCGGCCCGCCCGGCGAGGCGGCCGTGCTGGCCATACCCCTGCTGCCCGGCGAGTCCGTGCTCACCGAGGGCATCCGCGTGGAGGACGGACAGGTACGCGTGAACCTGCGCGAGGGCAGCCTGCAGTGGCGCTCGGTGCTGGAACCGGTCGGGGCGCTCACGCTCACCGCCCCCGACACCGCCCGCTGGACGGAGACCTGGCGGGCGGACATCGGCACCCTCTGGCACGCCGAACTCGACGGCATCCCGGTGGTGCACCACCAGGCCCCGGGCGGTCGCTGGCTGCCCGAGTGGCGCCCCTGGCCGGGCGAGTCCGTGACGCTGCACGTCACCCGCCCGGACGGCGTGCCCGGACCCACGCTCACCATCGACCACAGCCGCCTGACCCTGCGCCCGGGCCAGCGCGCCACCGACGCCTCGCTGGCACTCACCCTGCGCAGCAGCCGCGGCGGCCAGCACGACATCCTGCTGCCGGAGGACGCGACCCTGCAGACCGTCACCCTCGACGGCCTCGTCCAGCCCATACGCCAGGAAGGGCGGCGCGTCACCCTGCCCCTGCGCCCCGGCACGCAGGAGGCCCGCCTGGACTGGCGCAGTCCCGAGGGCATCGGCGCGAGCCTGCGCAGCCCGGCGGTGGACCTGGGCCTGCCCAGCGTCAACGCCGAGCTCGTGATCGAACCGGGCCGCGACCGCTGGGTGCTGTGGACCCAGGGCCCGCTGCTCGGACCCGCCGTGCTGTTCTGGGGCGTGCTCATCGTGCTCGTCATCGTCGCCGCCGGACTGGCCCGCGTGCCGCTCACCCCGCTGCGCACCCTCTCCTGGCTGCTGCTCGGCGTGGGCCTGAGCCAGGTGCCGGTCATCGTCGGCGTCATCGTCGTCGGCTGGCTGCTGGCCCTGGGCGCCCGCGCACGCCTCCGGGCCGACAGTGACCCGCTGCTCTTCAACAGCCTGCAGCTCGGCCTCGGCATGCTCACGCTCATGGCCCTCGCCGCCCTGGTCTTCGCCGTGGAACGCGGCCTGCTCGGCCTGCCCGAGATGCAGATCGCCGGCAACGGCTCCAGCGCCTGGCAGCTCAACTGGTACGCCGACCGCGCCGAGAGCACCCTGCCCCAGGCCTGGGTGCTCTCGGCCCCACTCATGGCCTACCGCCTGCTCATGCTCGCCTGGGCGCTATGGCTCGCCTTCGCCCTGCTGGGCTGGCTGCGCTGGGGCTGGCAATGCTTCAGCCGGAACGGCCTGTGGAAAAAGGTGCAGTTGGTGGAGAAAAAGGCCAAGCCCGCGCAGCCCGAAGACGACAAGGCCTGAGTCCGGCAACGGAAGCACTTTGCCACAGAGGACACAGAGAAGGCCATGCCCCGGGATCCAGGCGGCAGGGGAGGACGGGAACCGGGGAAACAGAAGTGACTGGAACGGGTTTTCCCCTGTGGACTCCGTGCCCTCTGTGGCAGAAAACACCCATGCACCCGGGGCGCCAGACCGCCCCGGCTACCGCGCCATCAGGATGCGATAGGCCTGCGGCTGGCTGGCGGCGATGTCCCATTGTCCCTGCTCGATGGCCTCGATGAAGCGGTTGCAGAGGTAGTCCTGCGACGCGTCCGGGCGGGCCTGCAGGGTGGCGGCCAGTTCACGGGCCTGGTGGTGGGTGTCCTCGTGCAGGCGGGCGCGCAGGCGGCTGGCCTGCGCCTCGCCCGAGCGCGCGGCAACCGCCTCCATCACCCGCTCGCTGAGCTGGCGGCTGCGCACCAGGGCCGGTTCGTTGCGCCGGGCCCAGGCATCGAGACTGGCACGCCCGGGTCGCGCCAGCTCGGCATGACGTTCCCGGCAGTGACGCATCCCCTCTTCCAGCCCCCGTTCGACGGCCAGCACGGTGGTGGCCGCGCGCATCACCTCGATGGCGTCTTCCATGGTTAGCTGCATCTCGGCGGCCGGCCCGGCCACGGGCAGGGCGATGAAGGCCGCGAGACAACCTGTGGCGACCAGCCTGGGCATGGTGGTGTCCTGCAGGGTATCCGGGGAGTCTTCCATTCTGGCCGCCGGCCACCACCCGGCAACCCGCAGGGCCCGGGAACTTGAACCAGTTCACGCTTTGAGGAAGGACCAGAGGGCCTCGAGAAAGGCCTCGGGCTGCTCGGCGTAGACCCAGTGCCCCGCCCCCTCGATGCCCTGCAGCGTGGCCGCGGGGAAATGGGCCTGGATCACGGGCAGGGCCGCCTCGGTCACGTAGTCCGAGCGGGTGCCGTGGAGGAAGCAGGCCGGGCCGGCGTAATGCCCGGACGCCAGGGCCGGGGGCACCTCCTGGATGACGGGCACGGCCGCCTCGAGGGCGTCGAGGTCGATGCGCCAGCCCCAGCGCTCTCCCTGCTTCTCCAGGTTCTGCAGGAGGAACTGGCGCAGGGCCTCGGGGCCGAGCTGCGCGCGCAGCTGCTCGTTGGCATCGCGGCGGCTGCGCACCTGCCCGAGGTCCACCCCGCGCAGGGCGCGGAAGATGGCCTCGAAGCCATGGGTGTAACGCACCGGCGCGATGTCCACCACCGCCAGGCGGGCCACCTGCGCGGGATGACGCAGGGCGAACTCCATGGCGAGCTTGCCGCCCATGCTGTGCCCCACCAGCACCACCTCGTCGAGCCCGCGGGCGGCGAAGAGTGCGGCGAGGTCCGCCGCCATGGCCGGGTAGTCCAGGGGCTCGGCATGGGGCGACTGGCCGTGGTGCCGCCGGTCCGGCACCAGCACGGGCCCGGCCTCGGCAAGCTGCCGGGCGATGCTGTGCCAGTTCACCCCGGAGCCGAGAAAGCCGTGCAGCAAGACCACGGGCGTGGCGCCCGTGGCAGCGTCGTAGTCGCGCGTGTACAGGGAGATCGGTGACATGCCAGGGTATCAGTTGCGGTTCTCGAGAACGGACCGGGACGCCTGCCCCTCGTCCGACAACCGTTCCACCATCTGCTCATAGTAGGCCTGCTCAAGGACCAGCGGGCCGCCGCGGCCCGCACCCAGGCGATTCATGAGCAGGCGCAGGCGACGGCTGGCGGCCTCGCGGGCATCGGGATCGGCCGCCTCGCGGATCAGGGTCTCGACGTCGTGGATCTCGCGGCGCAGGCGCACCTCCTCGGGCACGAACCCGGCATTCTTCAGGATGCGGTAGGCCATGCGCAGTTCCGGGGCGACAAAGGGGGCGTCGGGCTCCTGCGGCAGCGGCCGGCCCGCCCCCGGCAGGTCGTCGAACTCGCCACGCGCCGCCGCCTCGGCCAGACGCTGCTCCACGATGTCGTCGAGTAGTCCCATCCGGGCATTCTAACCGCTATGCCATGACGGGGTTCACTACCTTTCCCGCCTGCTTCCCGCTAGACTCGGGCGAGACCAAGAACAATCCAACCCGCAGAGGAGATCCACCATGGTACTGTCCAACTTCTCCCGCAATCTCGGTCTGGCCGTCGTCGGCATGGGCCTGATGGGCGCCCAGATCGTCCCCGTGCAGGCCGCCATGGTCGGCACCCAGCAGGTGGTCCAGGCCGAGCAGTCGCGCGTCGACCGCGCCCAGCTGCTGGCCGCCCTGGAGCGCGAGGACGTGCGCAGCCAGCTCGAGTCCATGGGCGTCGACCAGGCAATGGCCGCCGAACGCGTGGCCGCCATGACCGATGCCGAGATCGCCGAACTCAACCAGCGCATCGGCGAACTGCCGGCCGGTGGTGATGCCCTGGGCGTGATCCTGGTCATCTTCCTGGTCTTCGTCATCACGGACGTGCTCGGTGCGACCGACATCTTCCCGTTCATCAATCCGGTGCGCTAAGCACGCCCCAGGCCCGTCGCGCGCCCGCCTCCTGGCGGGCGCGCTTTTTGTGTGGCTGCTGGCCAGCGGCTGTGCCGGCACGCCGCAGACCCGCGCCCTGCTGGAGGCGCCGCCGGCGACACTGCCACCCGCGCGCGAACTCGCCGACACGCCCTTCTATCCCCAGGAAGACTACCAGTGCGGCCCCGCGGCGCTCGCCACCCTGCTCACCCCCCTGGGGGTGGATACCAGCCCCGAGGCACTGGTCGGCGAGGTCTACCTGCCCGCGCGCCAGGGCAGCCTGCAGCCGGAGATGCTGGCCGCCATCCGCAAGCGCGGGCTGCTGCCGGTGGTGCTGCCGCGCGAGCTGTCCGCCATCCTCGAGGAGATCGATGCCGGCCACCCCGTGCTGGTGCTGCAGAACCTCGGCCTCGACTGGTACCCCAGGTGGCACTACGCCGTGGTGGTGGGCTACGACCTCGACCGCCGGCAGCTGGTGCTGCGCTCCGGCACCACCGAACGCTGGACCACCGCGTTCCGGGTCTTCGAGCGCACCTGGCAACGCGGTGACCACTGGGCCGTGGTGGCCGTGCGCCCGGGCGTGGTGCCGCCCTCCGCCGACCTGCTGGCCATGCTGCGCGCCACCGCCGACCTGGAGGAGACCGGCCGCGGGGCCCCGGCGCTGACGAGTTACCGCGCCATCGCCAACCGCTGGCCGGATGCGGCCCTGGCACAGTTCAGCCTGGCCAATGCCCTGATGGGGACCGACGAGCCGCAGGCGGCCAGGGCCCACTACCTGCAGGCCACGGCCCTCGACCCGGACTTCGCCCCTGCCTGGAACAACCTCGCCTATGCCCTGCAGGGCAGCGGCTGTCATGGCGAGGCGCTGCTGGCGGCGGATTGTGCGCGCCGGCTCGCGCCGCAGGATGCGACCATCGCCGGCACGCTGGCCGAGCTGCGCGACGCCCCGCCCGTACCGGGTGATCCCGCCTGCCCGGTCATCCGCTGTCCGCTGGACTAGCCGTTTTCCAGCGGCGCCCCGTCCCGGCCCGCCAGGAGGTCCGCCACCCAGGCCGGGAAGTCCCGGGCCAGGGCCGCCCCGGGCCGCTCGATCCGCGCCTCGTCGCCCGGCCGGTACTTGCCGGTCTGCACCAGCACGCCCGCAAGCCCAGCTGCCAGCGCGCCCTGCACGTCGGCGAGGGCGTCGTCGCCCACCATCACCACCTCGTCCGGCGCACAGCCCAGGGCCTCGACCGCCCCCAGGAAGAAGCCGGCGGCGGGCTTGCCGAGCACCAGGGCCCGGGTATCGGCCGCGTATTCCAGGGCGCGCAGGAAGGGGCCGATGTCGAGACTCAGGCCCGAATCCTCCATGAAGTAGCGGTTGTCGCCCATGGCGATGAGCGGGGCACCCGCCATCAGCAGGCGGAAGGCCGCATTCAGGTGCGCGTAGTCGAATGCCTCGCCGGCATCGCCCAGTACCACGGCATCGGGGTCGGTCGTATCCAGATCGGCAAACTCCGGGGCGAGCTCCGGATGGATGAGCAGAAAGGGCCGCCGCCCCTGCTCCAGCAGGTGGGCACGCACCGCGGCCGGCGCCGTGAAGATCTCCCCGTCCTCGATGGCAAACCCGAGCCCGCGCAGCTTCTCGCCGATGGCCGCGCGCGTGCTGCGGGTGGTGTTGGTGACAAAGCGCAGCGGCAGCCCCGTCTCCCGCAGGGCGGCGAGGGCCTGCGGCGCGCCGGGCACGGCCCGGCTGCCCACGTACAGCACCCCCGAGAGGTCCAGCAGTATGCCCCTGATCGTCATGGCCTGATTCTAGCCGCCCGGGCGCGGGCCCACCGGGAACGAGGGAAGCCCGTGACGGATTCTGCTATCATACGCGGCCTTGGGCCGGCGCCAGGCGCCGCGTCCCGCCGGATTCCAGGCCCGGGCGCGCACCGCGCCGGCCAACGACACCGTATTTTTCAACCTCGAAACGGAAGCTGACCATGCATATCGGTAAGACGCTGACCAACTACATCATCGAGACCCAGCGCGGCATCGAAGGCGCCACCGGCGAATTCACCGGCCTGCTGAACGACATCGCCACCGCCTGCAAGAAGATCGCCTCCCTGGTCGACAAGGGCGATCTGATCGGCGTACTGGGCGCCGCCGGCTCCGAGAACGTGCAGGGCGAAGAACAGAAGAAGATGGACATCATCACCAACGAGGTGTTCATCGAAGCCCTGGAGAACAACGGCCATGTCGCCGCGCTGGCCTCCGAGGAAATGGAAGATGTCTACAATCTGGCGGCCGACAAGCCGCGTGGCCACTACATGGTCACCTTCGACCCGCTCGACGGTTCCTCCAACATGGACGTGAACGTCTCGGTGGGCACCATCTTCTCCATCCTCAAGGCCCCCAAGGGCGTCGAGAACCCCTCCGCCAGCGACTTCATGCAGCCCGGCACCACCCAGGTCGCCGCCGGCTACTGCCTCTACGGTCCGTCCTCCATCATGGTCATCACCACCGGCCAGGGCGTGAAGATGTTCACCCTGGACCGCGACATGGGCGAGTTCATCATGACCCGTGACGACGTGAAGATCCCGGAAGACACCAAGGAATTCGCGATCAACGCCTCCAACTCCCGCCACTGGGAGGCCCCGGTGAAGCGCTACATCGACGAGTGCCTGGCCGGCAAGGAAGGCCCGCGCGGCAAGGACTTCAACATGCGCTGGGTGGCCTCCATGGTCGCCGAGGTGCACCGCATCCTGACCCGTGGCGGCATCTTCATGTACCCGATCGACGAGAAGACCCGCGCCGCCGGCAAGGAAGGCAAGCTGCGCCTGATGTACGAGGCCAACCCGATGAGCTTCATCGTCGAACAGGCCGGCGGCGCCTCCACCACCGGCCGCGAGCGCATCCTGGACATCCAGCCGAAGGAACTGCACCAGCGCGTGCCCGTGGTGCTGGGCTCGAAGAACGAAGTGGAACTGGTGACCCGCTACCACAGCGAGTAAGTCCACCACACAAGCGCTTCGCAGAAAGGCCCGGCAATGCCGGGCCTTTTTTGTGCCACAGAGGACACAGAGATCACAGAGGTCCAGGGAGGCAGTTTTCCTTCGTCTGCTCTACGTCCTCTGTGGCAAGCCCGCTTTCACCCCGAGACGATGATCCATAGGGCGGCCCATGGCCGCCGTGGTCCTGCCGGTCCTATTCACCATCACGCTGGCGGCGGGCACGGCCCGCCCTATCCGTCCGGGTTCAGATCCCGGGCAGGGACGTCCATGCACGACAGAAGTTACGGAGATCACCGAGCCAGGGCGTCTCGATTTCCTCTGTGCACTCTGTGTCCTCTGTGGCAAACCCGCCCGCCCTACCTCGTCACGTTCAGGGCCGTTGCGCCGCCCTGACCGCCGCGCTAGTCTGGTCACCGGCACGCGATGGGGGGCATCGATCCAGCCGTGCCGACCAACAATAAATCCTCTGGAGAAGAATAAATGAACGACACCACCAATTCGGGCACCGCCAAGGTCGTCTACATCCTCTACCTGGCCAGCCTCATCATCCCCCTGCTCAACATCATCGGCCTGATCATGGCCTATGTGAATCGTGGCCAGGCCCCCGAGTGGCTGCAGAGCCACTACACCTTCCAGATCCGCACCTTCTGGATCGGCTTGCTGTATGCCGTCCTCGGCATCATCACCGTGATCATCTTCGTCGGCTACCTGATCCTTCTGTTCCTGCTGGTCTGGCACATCGTGCGCTGCGTGAAGGGCCTGATGTACCTGGACAAGAACCAGGCCGTGCCCCAACCGGCCACCTGGATGTTCGGCTGAGCCGGACACAACGGTTCTCCGGGAAAGCGGGCCGCCGGCCCGCTTTCTCGTTTCCGGGACATCGCCTACGCTTTAAGCCTGGTTTCAGGATGGGCGGCTAGCATGGCCCCCGTTGGTCGAGCTCGACCGCCACGAACCCACGGAGTACTGCCATGAAACTGAAACTTGCTGCCGCCACCGCCGCCCTGTTCGCCGCCCTGAGCATGGGCGCCCAGGCCGATTCCCACGACAAGGTCCGCGAACTGCGCGAGGCCGGCGACATCCTGCCCCTGGTCACGCTCATCACCGACAGTCCGGAGCTGCGTGACGCACGCATCCTGGAGGCCGAGTTCGAGCGCGAGGACGGGCGTTACGTGTACGAAATCGAATACCTCACCCGCGACGGCGAGCACCGCAAGGGCTATTTCGACGCCGCCACCGGCGAGCTGCTGAAGTCCAAACGCAGGGACTGACGTGCGCCTGCTGCTGGTCGAGGACGATCACGCGCTGGCCGAGTCGCTCGGCCAGCGTCTTCGTGTCGAGGGCTTTGCGGTGGACATCGCCGGCAACGGCATCGACGCCGAGCACCTGGGACGCGAGGAGGCCTACGACGTGGCCGTGCTCGACCTCGGCCTGCCGCAGAAGTCCGGCGTGGAGGTGCTCGGGAGCTGGCGTGCCGCCGGCCGCGACTTCCCGGTACTGGTACTCACCGCGCGCGACGCCTGGCAGGACAAGATCGCCGCCTTCAAGCTCGGCGCCGACGACTACGTCACCAAGCCCTTTCACGAGGAGGAGGTGATCGTGCGCCTGCAGGCCCTGATCCGCCGCGCCCACGGCCGGGCCAGTCCCGTCATCGAGAGCCATGGCCTGGTGCTCGACGAGAACGACCAGTCCCTGCGCCTGCCCGACGGGACGCAGACCCAGCTCACCGCCATGGAATACCGCCTGCTGCACTATTTCCTGCTCAACGAGGGCAAGGTGCTGTCCAAGACCCGCCTGGCCGAGCATCTCTACGAATACGACGACGAGCGCGACAGCAACGTCATCGAGGTCTACATCAACCGCCTGCGCCAGCTCATCGGCCGGGAACGCATCGTCACCCGCCGCGGCCAGGGCTACGTCTACGGCGGGCCGGCATGAACTCGCTGCGTGCGCGCTTCTTCCTCTGGCTGTCGGCGAGTCTCGTCGTGCTGGTGGCGCTCGCCTGGCTCGGCGGCATGCTGGCCGCCCGCAGCCTCACCGAGACCTACATCCACACCCGGCTGGAACACGACGCCGAGAATCTGCTGCTGGCCCTCGGTTTCGACACGGATGGCCATGCCCGGCTCGACACGGCGCGCATCACGCCGATCTACGACCGCGTCTTCTCCGGCCACTACTTCGTGCTCACCACGCCGCGGGAGACCCTGCGTTCGCGCTCGCTCTGGGACGAGACGCTCACCCTCCCCGCGCACACGACCCCGGGCAAGCCGTTTCACATGGAAGGCCCGCTCGCCCAGCCCGTGCTGGCGGTACGCATGCGTTACGAGAAGGCGGGCGAGCCGGTCACCATCCTCGTGGCCGAGGACGTGAGCGAATTACGCGAGATGGCACGGCGCTTTCTCCTCGGTTTCGGCCTGGCCGGCGGCCTCCTGCTGCTCCTGCTGCTGGCCATGCTGCATCTGCTGATCCGGCAATCGCTGCGCCCCGTGCGCGCGACGGTGTCGCAGCTGCGCGCCATGCAGGCCGGCGAGCGCGAGACCATCGACACCCGCGTGCCCGACGAGATCGCACCGCTCACCCACGAGATCAACAACCTCAATCGCAGCCACACCCGTCGCCTGGAACGCTCGCGCACCGCGCTGGGCAACCTCGCCCACGCCATCAAGACCCCGCTGGCCCTTGCCCGCCAGAGCCTGCAGGACCTGCCCGAGGCCCGCCGGGGCGACCTCGACGCGGCCATCGAGCGCATCGACCAGTCCGTCTCGCGCGAACTCAAGCGCGCCCGCCTGGCCGGCGGCGCCCTCGCCCGGCATCGCATCCACACCCGTGAACTCCTGCAGGACCTGAGCGGCGTGCTGGGCAAGATCCATGGCGAGCGGAATCTCGCGTTCGACATCGACATCCCGCCAGGACACGTGCTGATCGGCGATGCCGCCGACCTGAGCGAGCTGTTCGGCAACGCCCTGGACAACGCCGCAAAGTGGGCGCGTCAGCGGGTCCGGGTGCGCTGCACCGACACCGCCACCCGGCAGTGCCTCTCCATCGAGGACGACGGCCCCGGCATCGACCCCGCCGAGTCCGCCCAGCTCCTCGAACGCGGCACCCGCCTGGACGAGAACGTACCGGGCCACGGCCTGGGACTGGCCATCATGCAGGACATCGTGAAGGAATACGGCGGGGAGCTGGCGCTGGAACGCAGCGCGCTGGGTGGTCTGGAGTTGAGGATCTGCCTGCCCCGGCAGGGCGTCTAGGACGATCCGGTCGTCGCGGATAAACGGCTTACTCTGCTCTTAATAATCTGTAATCTGGTCCTGCTTCCCGCAGGAGCGCTGCGAGGTGCGATCGGGACGATCGGGGATGGTGGCATCGGCTGACATGGGCATCGCGGCTTTCACCGCTCCTACGAGACACCGGGCCCTGCTCCGTGCCCCCTCTGGCAAAAAGAGCCCCCCAGGACACTGGCACACCCTAACGCCAGCTCACCCCCATCCGGCGCAACTCCTCGGCGAACCATTCGCTGGCGGCGGCCACCTGCGCGGCCTCGCCCTTCAGGCCGATCTCGATCTGGCGGCGGTTCTCGGTGCTGGGCAGGCTGGCCAGGCGCACCTCCGGATGGCGTTTGATACAGGCCTCCATCAGGGGGATGAGTTCGGACTCGGCGACGTTTTGCAGCAGCATCAGCCGCTCGACGGGCGGCGTCTGATTGAAGATGTCGCGGTACCAGTATTCCAGCACCCACTCCAGCATCGGCCAGGCCATGTTGGGGAAACCGGGCAGGAAGTGATGGTGGCGATAGGAGAAGCCGGCGATCTGGTTCACCGGGTTGGGAATGAGATCGGCCCCTTCGGGAAACTCGGCCATGAGGATGCGGTTCGGATAGGCCTCCTCGCCGAAGCGCTCCTCGATGATGGCCGCGGCCTCGGGGTGCAGGGCCAGCTCGACGTCGGCCGCGGCCGCGGCGCACTGGCGGGTGACGTCGTCCGGGGTGGCACCGATGCCGCCGAAGCTGAAAACGATGTCGCCTTCGGCAAAGGACTGGCGCAGGGTGTCGGTGAGCAGGGCGACGTCATCGCCGACCATGCGCACCCAGGAGAGCTGCAGGCCGCGCGCGGCCAGCAGTTCGATGGTCTTGCCCATGTGCTTGTCGGTGCGCTTGCCGCTGAGCAGCTCGTCGCCGATCAGTACCAGCCCGATACGCCGGTTGCGCAGGCTCATTCGGTGGCGCCCATGGCCCGGGCGCGTGCCACGCGTGCCTCGGCCGCTGCCTGTGCGGCCGTCTCGGCATAGACCTCGGAGAATTCCGGCCAGCCCTGGCCATGGTGACAGACCAGGTCCGCCAGGGCGTCGATATGGGCGGCATCGTCGTTCAGGGCCGGGATGTAGTGATAGGCCTCGCCGCCCGCCTCCATGAAATAGCCGCGGTTCTCCTCGCCGATCTCCTCGATGGTCTCCAGGCAGTCGGCGGAGAACCCGGGGCAGACCACGTCCACGCGCTTCACACCGGCCCGCGGCAGGGCCTTCATGGTCTCGTCGGTATAGGGCTTGAGCCATTCCTCGCGGCCCACGCGCGACTGGAAGGTGACGCGGTACTCGCCCTCGGACAGCCCCAGTCCCTCGGCCACCAGGCGCGCGGTCTTCTGGCAGTGGCAGAAGTAGGGATCGCCGTCGTGGAAATAGCGCTGCGGGATGCCGTGAAAGGAAAACACCAGCAGCTCGCCGCGCGGGTGCTGGGCCCAGTGCCGCTGGATGCCCTGCACCAGGGCGCCGATGTAGGCCGGCTCGTCGTGGTAGTGGTTGATGAAGCGCAGCTCCGGCACCCAGCGCCACTGCTTCAGCACGTCGGCCACCGCATCGAAGGTGGAGCCGGTGGTAGCGCCCGCATACTGTGGGTAGAGCGGCAGCACCAGGATGCGGCGCGCCCCGGCGGCCTTGAGCGCCTCGAGCCCGGCCTCGATGGAGGGGTTGCCGTAGCGCATGGCCAGGACCACCTTCACGGGGCCGGGCACGCGCTCGCCCAGGGCCGTCTCCAGGGCGTCACGCTGGCGCTTCGAGATGGTGAGCAGCGGCGAGCCCTCCTCGGTCCACACGCTCTGGTAGGCCTTCGCGCTGCGGCGCGGACGCACGTTGAGGATGATGCCGTTGAGGATCAGCCACCAGATCGGCCGGGAGACCTCCACCACCCGCGGGTCCCACAGGAACTGCTTGAGGTAGCGGCGCAGGGCGCCGGGCTCCGGGGCATCCGGGGTGCCGAGGTTGGTGACCAGGATGCCGGTGCAGCCGGTCTCGGCATGGGTAAAGGCGGTCTCTCCGCGATAAAGGCTCATGGCGTCGGCTTGTGGCGTTGTGGGAACAGGGCGTCCAGCATAGACGGACGCGGGGCGGGTGCCAACAGGGCGGGGATCAGGCCTCCAGGGCGCGGCTGCGCAGGGGGCTGCTACGCGGGAAGTGGGCGCGCAGGAACTCCATCTGGTCGGCCAGCACGCGGCGGCCCTGCAGGTAGACGTATTCGGCATGGGTGGGCGTGAAGGGCACGGCCAGCAGCTCCATGCCGGCCTCTTCCGGGGTGCGGCCGGCCTTGTGGTTGTTGCAGCGCTTGCAGGCGGTGACCACGTTGGTCCAGCAGTCCTCGCCCTCCTGGCTCACCGGGGTGACGTGATCGCGCGAGAGGTCGGCGCGGGAGAAGGGCTGACCACAGTAGAGACAGAGGTGGGCGTCGCGCTTGAACAGGGCCGGGTTGTTGAGGGGCGGGACGTAGGCGTCGTGGAGGGCGCGGTTGTTGCCGTAGGTGGCGACGATGGAGTTGACGTCGACCACGCTGCGCCGGCCGGTGAGGGCGCTGATGCCCCCGTGCAGGCGATAGAGCACCGAACCGAGGCTGTAGGCCACCTGCTCGGCGTGGTAGAGCTTGACCGCCTCCTGGTAGGTGATCCACTCCAGGGGCATGCCGGACACATCGGTCCTCAAGACCTGCTGGCTGAGGTCGTACACGTCCTCCTCCTTCGGCTCCTGCCGTCAAAAGGAGCCCGCGCTCGCGGCGCCACGCCGCGATTACGCAAGCGCTGTGCCAATGTATCCGCAAACCTGTTTGGTTTGCAACTGGTTGATATGACAGAAAAATGAAATCTGAATTGCGGAAAATGGCGGACCCGGGCCAAAACCATGCAAAGCGGGTGCGATATTCAAACGGCGGGCATTATCCGCTAAGATAACGCCCTTTTTGGCAGGCGCCCTGCGCGTCGGCCGACTGACCGGGGATACCCGCTCGCCAGCGTATCCGGACCCCCGTAGCAATGAACAAGACGGCGACCGCCAGCGTCGCCCCGGCCATGAGTGCCCTGACGAACAGGGCAAATGGGAGTGAAGAAGCATGCCGATCAAAGTGGCTATTCCGAGAGAGACCGCGGAGGGTGAACGTCGCGTCGCGATGGACCCGGCCGTGGTCAAGAAGCTGACCGCCCTGGGCTGCGAGGTCCTGCTGGAGAAAGGCGCCGGCCTGTCTGCCCGCCTGGCCGACGAGGACTTCGTCGGCGCCCGCGTCGTGGAAAATGCCGCCGCGCTGTACCAGGAGGCCGATATCGTCTTCAAGATCCAGCCGCCCTCCGAGGAGGAGATCGCGCAGATGCGCGAGGGCACCACGGTGATGGGCATGATGTTCCCGCACAAGCACCCGGAGCGGGTGGCGAAGCTGCGCGACGGCAGAATCACCGCCTTCGCCATGGAACTGATCCCGCGCATCTCTCGTGCCCAGGCGATGGACGTGCTGTCCTCGCAGGCCGCCGTCGCCGGCTACAAGGCCGCCATCATGGGCGCGGACCTCTCCTGCCGTTTCTTCCCCATGCTCACCACCGCCGCCGGCACCATCCGCCCCTCCAAGGTGCTGGTGATCGGCGCCGGCGTGGCCGGCCTGCAGGCCATCGCCACCGCCAAGCGCCTGGGCGCGATGGTGGAGGGCTATGACGTGCGTTCCGCCACCAAGGAACAGGTCGAGTCGCTGGGCGCCAAGTTCATCGAGCTGGAGATCAAGGCGGAAGGCGAAGGCGGTTACGCCCGCGAGCTGACCGACGAGGAAAAGAAGCGTCAGCAGGAAGAGCTGGCCGAGTACATCGCCAAGGCCGACGTGCTCATCACCACCGCCGCCGTGCCGGGCCGCCCCTCGCCGAAGATCATCCCCAACGCCACGGTGGAAGGCATGAAGGAAGGCGCGGTCATCATCGACCTGGCGGCCGAGGGCGGCGGCAACTGCGAGCTGACCCAGCCCGGCAAGACCATCGAGCACCAGGGCGTGGTCATCCACGCGCCGCTCAACGTACCGAGCCAGGTGCCGCTGCACGCCAGCGAGATGTTCGCCAAGAACCTGCTCAACTTCATCACCCCGATGATTCAGGAAGGCGAGTTCAAGCCCGACTGGAACGACGAGGTCATCGCCGAGAGCGTGCTCACCCATGAGGGTGCCATCAAGCACGAGGCCACCCGCAAACTGGTGGAAGGAGCGTAAGGAATGGAAGGTTTCATCGCACTGTATATCTTCATGCTGGCCGCCTTCACCGGTTACGAGGTGATCTCCAAGGTGCCGGTCATCCTGCACACGCCGCTGATGTCGGGTTCGAACTTCGTGCACGGCATCGTCGTGGTCGGCGCCATGGTCGCCCTGGGCCATGCCGAGACCCCGCTGGAACAGACCATCGGCTTCATCGCCGTGCTGCTGGCCGCGGGTAACGCCGCCGGCGGTTACGTCGTCACCGAGCGCATGCTCGAGATGTTCAAGAGCAGCAAGGGGGACAAGTAATGGATTTCATCATCAAGGCCTCCTACTTCGCCGCGGCCGTCCTCTTCATCCTCGGCCTGAAGAAGATGTCCTCGCCGAAGACGGCGCGTAACGGCATCGTCTGGGCCGGCGTGGGCATGGTCATCGCCACGCTGGTGACCTTCGTACACCCGACCCTGCTGCACGCCCCCGACGACGTCATCTTCACCAACTACGCGCTGATCGTGATCGCCATCGCCGTCGCCGGCGGCCTGGCCTGGTACACCGGCAAGAAGGTCGCCATGACCGACATGCCGCAGATGATCGCGCTGTACAACGGCATGGGTGGCGGCGCGGCCGCCGCGATCGCCGCGGTGGAGCTGGTGAAGTTCACCGAGATGACGCAGACCGTGCAGATCCTGGCGGTGCTCGGCGCGCTCATCGGCACCGTCGCCTTCTCCGGCTCGCTGATCGCCTACGCCAAGCTGCAGGGCATCCTGCGCAAGACCGTGCGCTTCGGCGGCATCCAGCTGGTCAACGGCATCCTGTTCGCCGCCACCGTCATCACCGGCGCCATCATCGCCTTCTCGGGCGTGGAATACAGCCCGGTGGTCCTGACCGCCTTCTTCGTGCTGGCGCTGGTCTTCGGCGTGATGATGACGCTGCCCATCGGCGGCGCCGACATGCCGGTGGTCATCTCCCTGTACAACGCCCTGACCGGTCTTGCGGTCGGCTTCGAGGGTTTCGTGCTGGGCAACCCGGCCATGATGATCGCCGGTATCGTGGTGGGTTCGGCCGGTA
This sequence comes from Chromatiales bacterium, assembly GCA_014762505.1. Lineage (NCBI taxonomy): Bacteria > Pseudomonadati > Pseudomonadota > Gammaproteobacteria > Chromatiales > Chromatiales bacterium. The sequence continues at coordinate 86,932 of JABURS010000032.1, forward strand.
CCCTGCTGACCCAGCTGATGGCCAAGGCCATGAACCGCCCGATCACCAACGTGCTGTTCACCCAGTTCGGCGCCAGCGGTGGCGGCGAGGGCGAGGAGGTCACCGGCTCCATGAAGGAGATCGAGGCCTCCGACGCCGCGGTGATGATGGCCTACGCGGAGAAGGTGATCATCGTCCCCGGTTACGGCATGGCCGTGGCCCAGGCCCAGCACAAGATCTGGGAACTCACCCAGGCCCTGCGCAACAAGGGCGTGGACGTGAAGTTCGCCATCCACCCGGTGGCCGGCCGCATGCCGGGCCACATGAACGTGCTGCTCGCCGAGGCCGGCGTGCCCTACGACATCATCTACGACCTCGACGAGATCAACGACGAGTTCGCCACCGCCGACGTGGCGCTGGTGATCGGCGCCAACGACGTGGTCAACCCGGTGGCCCGCACCAACCCGGACAGCCCGATCTACGGCATGCCGATCCTCAACGCCGACAAGGCGAAGAACTGCATCGTCATCAAGCGCGGCAAGGGCGCCGGCTTCTCGGGCATCGAGAACCACCTGTTCTTCGCCGACAACACCCGCATGCTCTACGGCGACGGCCAGAAGGTCGCCGCCGACCTGGTGGCCAACACCAAGGAGCTGTAAGGGATCCATTGCCTCTGCAGGCACAAAAAAGCCCGGCCATCGAGCCGGGCTTTTTTGTGGGCGAGAGGAGTCAGGCCTTGGGCGTTGGGCGAAAATCCAGGCGCCACAGAGGGCACAGAGCTCACGGAGACAAACCGGTTTATATGCTTCCTCTGTGTCCTCTGTGGCCAGAAAAGCGCCTGTGCGTCTTTGCACAACTGACCGGCTTCATTCCGCCGTACAGTTGCGTCCCTGCTGCTTGGCCCGGTACAGGGCCTGGTCGGCGCGGGCGATGAGCTGGTCGGGGGAATCGCCGCCGACCATGGCGGCCAGGCCGATGGAGAGCGTCACCGGCGGCAGGGCGGTATCGTCGTGGGCGATGATGGGCTGGTCGGCCACGGCCTGATGCAGGCGGGCGGCGACCTTGTGCGCCTCCACCAGGTCGGCACCCGGGAGGATCACCACCAGCTCCTCGCCACCGTAACGCACCGCCATGTCGCTGCCGCGCAGAGCCACCAGCACCGCGGCGGCCACGGCCTTCAGGGCCTGGTCGCCGGCCACGTGGCCATGCTGGTCGTTGTACTGCTTGAAGTGATCGAGGTCGGCCACCAGCACCGACAAGGCCCGCTTGCGCAACTGGGCACGCGAGATCTCGAAGGCCAGGCTCTCGTTGAGCCAGCGACGATTGTACAGGCCGGTGAGCGGGTCGGTGGTGGCATGCACCCGGTACTCCTGCTGCAGGCGCTGGGCCGAGTGGATCACCAGGTTCAGGTTGGCGATGCGCCGCGCGTAGAGCTGCAACAGGTTGCAGGCGAAGGCCTGGCTCTGCCGGAACACACCCCACAGGGAGCCGGCGGGGAACTCGATCAGGCGGCAGTGCGTGTCGGCACGCGCAAAGGCCGAGGCCGGCTGACCGGTCACCACCGACATGTCCCCCACCACATCGCCGGCCTCCAGCAGCGCAATGGCGTCGCTGTCCAGCTGCGTGTGGACGGAGACCCGCCCCTCGAGCAGGATGAAGACATAGGGACTGTGCTGGTCCTTCTCCAGCAGCACGTCCCCCGGGGCCAGCTCCCGCACGCTGGCCTCCTGCAGGCAGGGGGCGATCTCGGACGCCGCCACGCCCTGGAAGAGCGCGAGTTCGCCGAGGGCATCGAGGTAGTCGATGGCGCCGGTTTCCCGGGTTGTGCTCATGTGGTGGTGCCCGTGGGTCGATCGTTGTTCTTGTCGAACTTTTCGCCGATGTTACGCGCCCTGCCGCCGGGTTCGCCCCCTTTCCCGGACAGGCGGCGAAATAAATGTGATGAACGTCACGCTTTGCCTTCTCTGCGTGAACCGGCCCAGGCCCCGGCCGCAGACACATAAGGGCTCGCTAATACAGGCCATTGTCAAGCCCCTGAAACGCAAATTTTTCCGGCTTATGCACAGTCTGCATCACCGGGTCAAGGGCTTGCATGAATACGTATCGCAGGGCGCGCATCCGCGCAGGCAACAACGCAACCGGTTGTTTTTTATACAAAATATAGTTTGGCTATTTTTTGACCAGTTTAACGCCCATGCAACATACGCCGGCCCGGGACGGATTTTGCGACAATGTATCCACAAAGTTATCCACAGGTTCTGTGGACAAGCGGAAAACCCCAAAATATCTCGGCGCTTAGCTGAACTTGTGAGAAGATACTTGAGGTTTGAAGACTAACTCACCCAAGCAGCCGGCGGCGCCCATCCTGCGGGTGGCCGTCCCCACGCCCCTGCCGCGCCTGTTCGATTACCTGCCGCCCGTCCGTACGCAGGATCGCATACAGCCGGGTGCGCGGGTGCGCGTGCCCTTCGGGCGGCGCAGCGTCACGGGCGTGGTGGTCGAGACGGCCGCGACCTCCGACCTTCCGCGCGAGCGCCTGAAACCCGCCAGCGCCCTGCTCGACCCGCAGGGGCTGCTGCCCGGGGACAGCCTCGACCTGCTGCGCTGGGCCGCCGACTATTATCAGCATCCCCTCGGCGAGGTGATCGCCACCGCCCTGCCCGTGCTGCTGCGCCAGGGGGAGCCCCCCGAGGTACCGGGCGTGGAAGGCTGGCGCCTCACCCGGACCGGCGAGGACACCGATCCCGCGACCCTGGCCCGCGCACCGCGCCAGCAGCAGCTGTTCGCGCTTCTCAAACGACAAACAGACGGGCTCACGGCCGACGCCATCGGCGCCGCGCTCGAGCACTGGCGGCCGGCGGCGAAGGCGCTGGCGGACAAGGGGCTGATCGAACGCGTGCAGCGCGACTGCCTGCTGGCCGCCACCGACCACCCCGCCGCCGCACCCGCGCTCAACGCGGAGCAGGCCGCCGCCGTCGAGGCGATCACCGGGGCCCTGGGCGGCTTCGCCCCCCTGCTGGTGGAGGGCGTGACCGGCTCGGGCAAGACCGAGGTCTACCTGGCCGCGATCGACGCGGCCCTGGCCTCCGGGCGCCAGGTGCTGGTGCTGGTGCCCGAGATCGGCCTCACCCCCCAGCTGCTCGCCCGCTTTCGTGCCCGCTTCGCCGTGCCCATCGCCGTGATGCACTCCGGGCTCAACGACCGCGAGCGCCTCTGTGCCTGGAACATGGCCCGTACCGGGCGCGCGCCCATCGTCATCGGCACGCGCTCGGCGGTGTTCACGCCCCTGCCGCGGCTCGGCCTGATCGTGGTGGACGAGGAGCACGACGCCTCCTTCAAGCAGCAGGACGGCTTTCGCTACCACGCCCGCGACCTCGCCCTGGTGCGCGCCCGCAACGCCGGCATCCCCGTGGTGCTCGGCTCGGCCACGCCCTCGCTGGAGTCGCTGGCCAACGCGGAGCGGGGGCTCTACACGCGCCTGCACCTGCCGAGCCGGGCCGGCGCCGCCCGACCGCCGCGGGTGCGTCTGCTGGACCTGCGCGCCCAGCCGCTGGACGAGGGCCTCGCCCCTGCGCTGATCCAGGGCGTGGCTCAGACCCTGGCCGCCGGCGGGCAGGTGCTGCTGTTCCTCAACCGCCGCGGCTATGCCCCCACCCTGCTCTGCCACGAGTGCGGCTGGGTGGCCGACTGCCAGCGCTGCGACGCGCACATGACCTACCACGCCCGCGGCCAGCGCCTGCGCTGCCACCACTGCGGCGCCGAGCGGGCGGTGAACCACCAGTGCCCGGACTGCGGCAGCACCGACCTGCGCACCCTGGGCCAGGGCACCGAGCGCCTGGAGGCCGCGCTGAAACGCCTCTTCCCGGACACCGGCATCGTGCGCATCGACCGCGACACCACGCGACGCAAGCACGCCATGGCCGAGAAGCTCGCGGGCGTGCACAGCGGCGAGCACCAGCTGCTCATCGGCACGCAGATGCTGGCCAAGGGCCACGACTTCCCGGGGGTCACCCTGGTGGGCCTCATCGACATCGATCAGGGCCTGTTCAGCGCCGACTTTCGCGGGGCCGAGCGCATGGCCCAGCTCATCGTGCAGGTGGCCGGACGCGCCGGACGCGGCGAGAAACCGGGCGAGGTGATCATCCAGACCCATCACCCGGACCACCCGCTGCTGCTCACCCTGCTGGAGGGCGGCTACCGCGCCTTCGCCGCCCAGGCCCTGGCCGAACGCCAGGCCGCCGGCCTGCCGCCCTACGGCCACCTCGCCCTGTTCCGCGCCGAGGCGCCGGGCCCCGAGGCGCCGGCGGGCTTCCTGCAGGCCGTGCGCAACCGCCTGGGCACCACCGGGGAGGTGAGCGTGCTCGGCCCCATACCGGCGCCGATGGAAAAGCGCGCCGGCCGCTACCGCGCCCAGTTGCTCCTCATGGCTCGCGAGCGCCGCCCGCTGCATGCGCTGCTGCGCACCGTCATGCCCACGCTGGCCGAGCTGCCCGAGGCCCGCCGCGTGCGCTGGTCGCTGGATGTCGACCCGCAGGAGATGTTCTAGCAGCCGTTGAAAAACGTAGCGAGGATGACCAGATGCAAGACGCACGGAGCGCAGCGACCGAGACATATCAAATAGATAGGCGAGGGAGCGAGCACCGCGCAACGCAGCAGATGGTCCACCGCAGTCGTTTTTCAACAGCTGCTGGGGAAACCGCAGGGTTTATCACCCCCGCTGTTTCTGTCCCGCCCGCATTTCTTTAGAATGCAGCTTTCGCGCAGGCGCCCCGCGCCCGGCTTTGCAAGAAACCAGGAATCGCCCCTTGAAAGAGCAACTCGAATCCCTCGTCCGACTCGCCCTCGGCGGCCTCAAGACCGCCGGCGTGCTGCCCGCCGATGCCGACCCGGAGATCCAGGTCACGCGCACCCGCGACAAGACGCACGGCGACTTCGCCTGCAACATCGCCATGCAGCTCGCCAAGCCGGCACGCCGCAGCCCACGCGACGTCGCCCAGGCCATCGTCGACCACCTGCCGGCCTCCGACCTGGTGACGAAGGTCGACATCGCCGGCCCCGGATTCATCAACTTCTTCATCGATCCCTCCAGCACCCTGAAGGTCATCGACCGCATCCGCGAGCAGGGCGAGCGCTACGGGCGCAGCGAGCTGGGCGCCGGCAAGCGCGTGCAGGTGGAATTCGTCTCCGCCAACCCCACCGGGCCGCTGCACGTGGGCCACGGCCGCGGCGCGGCCTACGGCGCCACGGTGGCCAACCTGCTGGCCGCCGTCGGCTTCCGGGTGCACCGCGAGTACTACGTCAACGACGCCGGCCGGCAGATGAACATCCTCGCCGCCAGCGTGTGGCTGCGCTACCTCGAACACTGCGGCGTGAAACTCACCTTCCCGAGCAACGGCTACAAGGGCGAATACGTGCGCGACATCGCCGGCATCCTCTTCGACGAGCACGGCGACCAGTGGGCCTGCACCGCCGAGGAGGCCATGCACGACCTGCCGCCCGACGAGCCGGCCGGCGGCGACAAGGAGGTACACATCGACGCCGTGGTCGAGCGCGCCCGCCACCTGCTGGGCGACAACCGCTACCGCTACGTCTTCGAACTGGGGCTCAACAGCATCCTCGACGACATCCGCGACGACCTGGCCGAGTTCGGCGTCACCTACGACGAGTGGTATTCCGAGCGCTCGCTCACCGACAAGGGCGCCGTGAACAAGGCCCTGGAGCGCCTGCGCGACGCCGGCCACGTCTACGAGCAGGACGGCGCGCTCTGGTTCCGCTCCACCGAGTTCGGCGACGAGAAGGACCGCGTGGTGCAGCGCGACAACGGCCAGACCACCTATTTCGCCTCCGACATCGCCTACCACATGGACAAGATGGAGCGCGGCTTCGACCGCGTGATCGACGTGTGGGGCGCCGACCACCACGGCTACGTGCCGCGCGTGAAGGCCGCGCTCCAGGCGCTGGGCGACGACGACGCGAAGCTCGACGTGCTGCTGGTGCAGTTCGCCATCCTGTACCGCGGCGGCGAGCGCGTGCAGATGTCCACCCGCTCCGGCTCCTTCGTCACCCTGCGCGAGCTGCGCGACGAGGTCGGCAACGACGCCGCGCGCTTCTTCTACGTGATGCGCAAGTGCGAGCAGCACCTGGACTTCGACCTGGATCTGGCCAAGTCGCAGTCGGCCGACAACCCCGTCTACTACATCCAGTACGCCCACGCCCGCGTGTGCAGCGTGCTGCGCCAGCTCGCCGAGAAACAGCTCGAACGTGACCCGGCGCGCGGCAGCGCCAACGTGGAGCGGCTCACCGAGGAGCACGAACAGGACCTCATCACCCTGCTCGCCCGCTACCCCGAGGTGGTCGAGGCCGCCGCGCTCTCCGAAGAGCCGCACCAGCTCGCGCACTTCCTGCGCGACGTGGCCAACGCCTTCCACACCTACTACAACGCCCACCAGTTCCTGGTGGACGACGCCGCTCTGCGCGATGCGCGCCTGAATCTCTGCGAGGCCACCCGCCAGGTGATCCGCAACGGTCTGGAACTTCTCGGCGTCGGCGCCCCCGAAGAGATGTAATGGCCACCCGCGACTACAAGCACTCCGGCAGGAAGAAGCAGAAGCCCGCGCTGCCCGGCTGGGTGTGGCTGCTCTCCGGCCTGGCCATCGGCCTGTTCGTCGCCCTGCTCGTGTACCTGAAGGACGCGCCCACGCCCGAGACGGTCACGGCCACGCCGAGCATCAGCGTGAGCAAGGGCACGCAGGACACCCGCGACGTGCGCAAGCCCGACGCCGAGGAGATCCCCCCGCCGCCCAAGCCGCGCTTCGACTTCTACACCCTGCTGCCCGAGCTGGAAGTGGTGGTGCCGGAAGACGAGATCAGCGGCGAGCGCACGCCCGAGTCGCGCGAGGCCGCCCCCAAGGTGATGACCGAGGGCGGCCGGTTCATCCTGCAGGCCGGCTCCTTCCGCAAGTTCGAAGAGGCCGACCGCCTCAAGGCCAGCCTCGCCCTGCTCGGCGTGCAGGCCCACATCCAGAAGGTCGAGGTCAACGACGACACCTGGCACCGCGTGCGCATCGGCCCCATCGCCAGCCTCGCCGAGATCAACGACATCCGCTCCCGCCTCAAGGCCAACGACATCGACACGATGCTGTTGAAGGCGCGTTAGGCGGAAAGTCCAAGCGCCACAGAGATCACAGAGATCACAGAGATCACAGAGATCACAGAGATCACAGAGATCACAGAGGAACAACATAGCCCGGTTTACCTTTGTGTATGTGCCCTCTGTGGCTAAAGCAGCCTCAGGCGCGCAGCGCCGCCCACGCCCGACACCGCTCCTCTCCCCTCCTGCATCACACACCGCCGCAGGAGGCCAGCCCCCTGGCCGATGGGGTTATGCAGCCAGCCTGGTCGTTATCGCCGAGAGGGCTCGGCTACGAGCAAAGGGGGTTGTTGGTGCGGTGTTTATGCCCTCCGGGTGCGAGCCGCGATTGTCCATGCCTGGGGCAATGTGCCAGTCCTGATCGCGCCTCGCGGCGCTCCTACGAGACAACGTCCTGCTCTGTGACCTCTGTGGCACACGGACTTTCCACCTCACACCTGTATGTGACACGACTCCCACTACGGTGACCTCCACCTTGAAGGCTCGGGCCGGCTTCGGCAGCCTCGACCTGTCCGGCTGTGATGCCGGGCGTGGAATAACAAGAAACAAGACATGGAAACCAAAGGAGCAAGTCATGAGTGATCTGTTTACTGCCACGTGGATGGAAAAGTTCCAGAACGAATGGAACGGTGAGAAGGAACTGGCCGAGGCCCTGGGCAAGATCGGCTTCAATTCCGTGATCGGCTACGGCTACCCGGAGGATGAGACGCCGCGCGGTGTGCTTCACGTGGAGAACGGCCAGGCGGTGAAGGCCGGGGCCTACGACGGCGAGGACCTGAACTGGGACCTGCGTGCCAGCCCCGACCAGTGGCAGCACTGGATGCAGAAGGGACCGGGCATGACCGGCCTCGGCCTGGCCTTCACCACGGGCAAGCTCAAGTTCAAGAAGGGCGACTACAGCGCGATGGTGAAGGACCCGCGCATGGCCGGGCCCTTCGTCAAGAGCTTCGACGTGATGTCGCGCATCTAGACATCCCGCCAGCTAAACGAGAAAGCGCCCCGAGGGGCGCTTTCTTTTTGCGCATTCTTTTTTTCGGATGCGCCGCGCCGCTAGCCGAAGGTGTAGTGCTTCTTCACCGGCCGGCTCACGCTCCAGGTGCAGGACAGGCCCTCGGGGAAGGTGACGAGATCCCCGGCGCCGACCTCGACGGGCTCGCCGCCATTGGGGGTGACGGTGACCGCGCCTTCCAGGAAGTAGCAGGTCTCCTCGTCGACGTAGGTCCAGGGGAAGATAGAGGCCTCCTTGGTCCAGATGGGCCAGTCGTGGACGCCCAGTGCATTCAGGGTGGCCTCGTCGGGGTTGCGTACGACCTTGATCTCGCTCATGGGCTGACCTCGTCCGGTTGCGTCAAACCCCAAGGGTAAAGGCCCCGACGGGGCCGTGACAAACCTTTTTTCCCCGCCCGAATCAACGCCATAACCCGCTGTTTTTCATGCCTATTTCACCCGGAAGTGCACCATCGGCGTGGGCGTGGCCGTCTCCGAGTCCGCCAGCCACACCCGCGCGGCGGCCTCGTGTTCGCCGCGACGCACCGGCCACAGCCAGCGGGTCACCCCCGCCCCCGTGGTGGCCACCCGCTCCCCGTCCACCCACCACTCGGTGCGCTGCGGCTGCACGCCGTCCACCAGGGTCAGGGCGAAGGCCTCGTGGCCGTCGGGGATGCGCGGGTCCATGGCCAGCAGGAGGCCGGGGCTCGGTTCGGCCAGGCGCAGTTCGGGGGCCAGGCGCACGGGTTCGGGTGCGCTCTGCGGCGCGGTACCGGCCAGGAACCATTCGTGACGGCTGGCGCAGTCGCCGTCGGCCGCGCGCCCGTCCTCGCGGCAGATCGCCCGGCGTTGCAGCCGCGGGCTCAGCCACAGCGGGCGCGTGGTCTCGAAGCGGTTGAGCTCGGCGAAGATGGCGCGCAGCACGAGCGCGGGGCCGCTGGCACCGGTGACCTCGCGCATGGGCCGGTAGTCCAGATTGCCCATCCACACGCCCACCGTGTAGCGGTGGTTGTAGCCCAGGGTCCAGGCGTCGCGGTAGTCGCTGGAGGTGCCGGTCTTGAGCGCGGTCTCCACCGGCAGGCGCAGCAGGCCGCCGCCGCCGAACTCGAGCCGGCGCGCCTCGGGGTCGGCGAGGATGTTGCCGATCAGCGAGGCCGCCTGCGGATCGATGACCGCGCGTGCCGGCCGCAGGACGGCCTCCTCCATCAGGCCGGTGAAGGGCCGGTACTGCCCCCGGCGGGCGAGTGCGGCGTAGGCCCCCACCAGCTCGTAGAGGCTCACCTCGCCGTTGCCCAGCGCCAGGCCGTCGCCGTAGTGGTCCGGGTGGGCCGACAGGCTCTCGATGCCCAGCGCGTGCAGGCGCGCGAGCAGCGCCTCCACGCCCACGAACTGCGCGGCGCGCACGGCCGGGATGTTGAGCGAGTTGCCCAGGGCCTCGCGCAGGCGCAGCGGGCCGTAGTGGGTGTTGCTGTAGTTGCGGTAGCGGTGCGAGCCGTGGCCGATCCAGGCGGAGACGGGGGCGTCGTCGATGAGCGTGGCCGCGGTCCAGCCCCGCTCCAGCGCCAGGGCGTAGACGAAGGGCTTGAGGGTGGAGCCGGGCTGGCGCGGCGTGCGCACGGCGTCGATCCCCAGCCCCTGCGCCGCATCACGGCGCGCGTTCGCCCAGGCCAGGATCTCGCCGCTCTCGTGGTCCACCACCAGGGCGGCGGCATGGCCGACATCCTGCGTGGCCAGCGCCGCGAGACGGGCGTCGAGTATGCCCTGCACCGCCTGCTGCAGCCGGGCATCCAGCGTGGTGTGGCGCAGCGCCGATGCCTGCCCCTGCCGGCGTTCCAGGTACTGGATGAACTCGGGCGCGGCCACCGGCAGGGGCGGCGAGGCACGAAACACCAGCGGGGTCTCCAGGATGCGGGCGTAGGCGGCCGCATCGAGCCGGCCGTCCGCGTGCAGCCGCGCGGCCAGGCGCCGCAGCGGGGCCTCCAGGCGACCGGGATGGCGATAGGGGTCCCAGGCGCCGGGGGCGCGCACCAGCACCACCAGGGCCAGCATCTCCTTCGCCGAGAGGGCGTCGAGGTCGCGATCGAAGTAGTAACGGGCCGCCTGCGCCACGCCGCGCCGGCGCGCCCCGTAGGGCACCTGGTTGAGATAGAACTCGAGGATCTCGCCCTTGCTGAAGCGCCCCTCCAGCGCCCCCGCCTCGAAGCCCTCCAGCCAGCGCGACCAGGGCGTGCGCGGCCGCGGATGCAGCAGGCGCACGGACTGCTCGGTGAGCGTACTGGCGCCGCGCACCACGCCACCGGCGCGCAGGTTCTGCCAGAGCGCGTGGCCGCGCGCGAGCCAGTCCACACCGTCGTGGGCGAAGAAGCGCCGGTCCTCGGAAAGGACGAAGGCCTCGACCAGCAACGGCGGCACGGCATGCAGGGCCACCTGCTCGTGCAGGTTCCAGCGGTTGGCGTAGGTGACGGTGAGCACCTCGCCGTGACGGTCGCGATACTGGGGCCGGGCGTCCCCGGCCGTCACCAGCCGCGCGGGCGGCGGCTCGATGGCCAGCCGGGTGGCCACGGCCAGCAGCCCCGCCGCGCCCGCAAGAACGGCCAGGCCGGCAATCCCCCAGCGCCACCGTCCCGGGCCCTGCCGTCGTCGCTGCGTCATGAAAATGCGCCCCTCTCCCCTGCACCGCCGGCAACCCGTGGTTATCATGTATCTGTTCTCATCGGCCGACCTGGAGCCCCGCATGCGGCAATACGTGAAGACCCTCGGCGCCATCGTCCTGGTGGTCTCGCTCCTGCTGCTGGCCGTGGCGCAGCAGGCCACGCAGGGCATCAGGGCCGATTGCCGCAACACCGAGCTTGGCCGCGTGGTGTCGCCGGATGCGGCCCATGCGGCCGTGCTCTTCACCCGCGACTGCGGGGACGGCACCGAACCCTCCACCCAGGTGAGCATCGTGCGTGCCGGGCGCGAGTTCAATCACCTGCCGGGCAACGTGCTCGCCACCCGCCAGGTGGTGGACGGTATCACGCTGACCTGGCGCGACGCCCGCCGCCTGGAGATCGGCGGCCTGCCCGCCGACGCGGCCGGCGAGCCCATCCGCCAGCGCGCGCAGCTCGAGGACTTCACCATCCATTATCGCCCCTGATGCCGGCGGCGGCGCCAGAGCACGAACCCGTACACCCCCGCGTTCCACGCCAGCGCCGCCAGCCCCAGCACAAGCCCCAGCTGCTCGGACGGGATCTGCGGGTAGACCACGGCACCCACGTAGTGCTGGATGAACCCGCCGCTGTAACCCGACTCGCCGGCGAGCGCGCGCAGGCGGTTCTCCCAGGGCGTGAGCGGACACACCCAGTGCATCAGGTTCACCAGCGCGCCCCAGACGAACACCGGCACGTGCAACAAGGCCCAGCGCCCGTCACGCAGGGCGAGCAGGCCGCCGAAGATCACGAACAGGATGAAGCCCAGGTGCAGCAACAGCACCGCGTTGGCCAGCCACAGATAGCTCACGCGCCCACCACGCTTGCGAAGATCATGGTCACATCGTAGTGTGGACCTGAATCGACCCGGAACACATACCGCCTTCCCATCATGCGCCTCCTGCTCCCCTGCCTGCTCCTGATCGTCACCGGCATCGCCCAGGCCCACGAGGTGCAACACGTGCTCACCCAGTCCAGCGCCACCATCATCACAATCCGCTACAGCGACGATGTTAGCGTGGCCGGCGCCCCCTACGAAATCCGCCCGCAGGGCGAGGCCGACCCGGTGCAGATGGGCTGGACGGATCGCGACGGCCGCATCGCCTTCGCCCCGCGCACACCAGGCAGCTACCGGGTCAGCGTCTTCACGGCCGACGGCCATGGCGTGAACCTCGACGTGCAGGTGGACGACTCGCTCGCCAGCGCCCATGCCGAAGCGCCACTGGTCGAGCGCCATGCGCGGCTGGTGGCCGGCGTCGGCATCCTCTTCGGCCTGTTCGGGCTGCTCATGCTGTTCTACCGGCGCCGGCCCGTCTGAGCCATGCACATCCCGGACGGCTTTCTCTCGCCCCAGACCTTTCTGCCGCTCTACGCCGTGGCGGGGGCGGCCTGGGCCGTCGGCCTGCGCCGCGTGCGCCGGCGGCTCGACGAGGAGACCATCCCGCTGCTGGCCGTGGTCACCGCACTGGCCTTCGTGCTCCACATGATCGCCCTGCCCCTGCCCGGCGGTGCCACCGTGCATGCCACCGGCATCGGCCTGCTCGCCATCCTGTTCGGCCCCTGGACGGCCTTTCTCTGCCTGTCGCTGGTGTTCCTCATGCAGGCCCTGCTGTTCGGCAACGGCGGCGTCACCGCCCTGCCGCTCGCCGCCCTGGCCATGGGACTGGCCGGCAGCGTCACGGCCGCCGGCCTGTATCGCCTGCTGCGCCCGCGCAGCGAGACCCTCGCCCTGTTCCTCGGCGCGGCCGCTGCCGTGCTGGTGGCCGCCGCGCTGGTGGCCGTGGTGCTCGGCATCCAGCCACTGATCGCCCAGCGCGCGGACGGCACGCCCCTGTTCTTCCCCTTCGGCCTCGCCATCACCCTGCCGGCCGTGCTGCTGCCGCACCTGGCCGTGGCGCCGGGCGAGGGCGTGCTCACCGTGCTGCTGTACCGCTTTCTCACCCGGCTGCGCGGGGTCACGGCATGAGAGACCGGCTGCTGCTCGGCGTGTATCTGGCCGCGGTGCTCGCCGCCACCCTGGTACACGCCATTCCCCTGCTCGCCGCCGGACTCGGGCTCGTCGCCCTACTCGCCTGGCGCCGCGCCGCGGACGTGTTCCGCCGCGCGCTGCTGGCCGTGCTCGCCTTCAACCTGCTGGTGAGCGTCTCCTACGTGATCCTCGGCTGGCTGCGCGGCGACCTCGCCTGGCACTACCTGCTGCTGATGAACCTGCGGGTGCTGCTCATCACCGCCATGACCTTCCTGCTCATCGCGCGCATCAATATCTTCAAGGCCCTGGCCTTCTCGCCCACGCTGTCCTACCTGCTCACCCTGGCCAGCACGCAGTACCTCGGCTTTCGCCGCCTCTACCAGGACATGCGCCTGGCACTGACCAGCCGCACGCTGGGCCGGCCCGGCCTGCGCCAGGTCTATCGCCATGGTGCGGCCAGCGGCTCGTTCTTCGTCGAAAAGGCCCTGTCCAACGCCACGGAATCGGCCCAGGCCATGCGCTCGCGGGGGTTCTTCAATGATCCGGCTTGAGGGCGTGAGCCACGCGGTCGACGACGGCACGCCGACCCTGTGCGACGTGAGCCTCGAGATCATGCCCGGCGAACAGGTCGTGCTGCTCGGCGCCAACGGCAGCGGCAAGTCCACCCTGCTCAAGCTCGTCGACGGCCTCCTGTTCCCCGTCGCCGGCCGCTATGCCTACGACGGCACCGCCATCACGCCCGCGCAGCTGAAACGGGCCGACTTCAACCGCCGCTTCCGCCGCGAGGTCGCCCTGCTGTTCCAGAACCCGGACAGCATGCTCTTCAATCCCACCGTGTTCGACGAGATCGCCTTCGGCCTGCGCCAGCTCCTGCCAGACGACGAAGGGGACGTGGGCGAGCGCGTGCAGCACTGGGCCGGGGTGGTCGGCCTGGGCGGGCAGCTGCACCGCCCGCCCTTCAGCCTGTCGGGCGGGGAGAAGCAGAAGGTCTGCCTCGCCGCCCTGCTGGCGCTGGAACCAAGGGTCCTGCTGCTCGACGAGCCCACCGCAGCACTGGACCCGCGCTCCACCGGCTGGCTCATCGACCTGCTGCAGGAGCTGCACATCACCACCCTCACCGCCACCCACAACCTCTCCATGGCGCCCGAGCTGGGCGAACGCGCCCTGGTGCTCGGCGAGGACCACCGCCTGCTCCACGACGGCCCCATCGAGCCCTTCCTCAAAGACCGCGGGCTGCTCATCGAGGCCAACCTGGTGCACAGCCACCGGCACCGCCACGGCGACACCAGCCACCGGCATTTCCACATCCACGATTGGGAATGAGCCCGAAGGCAACGCATGTTGCCGATAAACCCCATGCGCCATAAGGCGCAACATCCCCATGGTTGAATTCCCCCGCCCGGGCACCACACTGAGTAGACAGACCTCAACCGGGACAGGACCATGACCGACTGGCTGGAAGGCAGGGTGGTGGAACGGCGGCGCTGGACCGGGCGCCTGCATACACTGCGCTTCGAGGCGCCGCTCGGGGAGTTCCGCGCCGGGCAGTTCACGCGCGTGGCGCTGGACATCGACGGCGAGCGCGTCGGGCGTCCCTATTCGCTGGTGAACGCGCCGGACGAACGGCCGCTGGAGATCTACTTCAACGAGGTGCCGGAGGGCCCGCTGAGCCCGCGCCTGTCCGCGCTCGAACCCGGCGACCGCCTCTGGGTGGACCGCACCCCGCGCGGCTTCTTCACCCTGGACGAGGTCCCGGAGGCGGAGCAGCTGTGGCTGTTCTCCACCGGCACCGCGCTGGGCGTGTTTCTCTCCCTGCTGAAGACGGACGAGCCCTGGCAGCGCTTTCGCGACGTGGTGCTGGTGCAGGGCGTGCGCCAGGCCGACGAACTCACCTACGACGACACGCTGGCACGCATCGCGTCACGGCACACCGGGCAGTTCACCTTCGTGCCGGTGCTCAGCCGCGAACAGCGTCCCGGCACCCTGCACGGACGCATCCCGCCCCTGCTGGCCGACGGCAGTCTGGAAGAGGCGATCAACCTGCGGCTTGCCCCCGAACGCGCGCAGATCATGCTCTGCGGCAACCAGGGCATGATCACGGACGCCAGCGAACACCTGAAGGATCGCGGCTTCAGGCGTAACCGGCGCAACGAGCCCGGCCACATCACCACCGAAAAATACTGGTGAGCGCCACACGGATCACGCATACACGGCCTGCTGCCCACCCTGTCCGGCTCGCCGGTTTATGCTATACATGCTCTGACCTCGCACGGTCATGACGCCAACCAGCATCAGGGAAGAACGATCCGCATGGCCACGATGGACCAGACCCTCGCCGTAGTCCTCTTCATCGTCTTCAACGCAGTCACCCTCCTCGCCGGCATCATCTGGCTGATCTGGCGCGACACCCAGGGCAGGCCCTGGTGGAAACATGCCGGCATGCTGACCGGGCTTGTCCTCACCCTGCTCTGCGCGGTCCTGCTCGGCATCGGCATGGGCAGCCAGTGGCAGGGCATGGAACTGAACGGCTGCATTGCGGCCGGCAAGTGTTACTGCGAAAACCTGCCCCTGCTCGGCACGCCCATGGCCATCGCCCAGCCGGTGAGCACGCTCACGGCCTTTGCCCCCATCATCAGCGGCCTGCTCATCCTGGGCTGGGCAGACATCGACCGCCTGTCCGGCCGCCGCGACGGCAACCCCATGAAGACCGGCAGCGTCTATGCACTGCTCTTCGGCAGCATCGTGCTGCTGCTGGGGCCCGGCAGCATGGCCTTTCATGTGAGCATGACCGAGGTGATCAGCCGCTTCGACCCGCTCTCCATCAGCCTGTTCGCCATCTTTGCCGCGCTCTACGGCATCTGGCGCGCCTCGCTGGCCGATGCGACCCGCTGGGGCCTGATCGTCTTCCTGCTCGGTTTCGCTCTGCTGGTGGCCGCCGCCCTGGTCGCCATCTTCGTCTTCGGCCTCACCGATGAGGTGAGCATGGCGACGCTGGTGGTGCTGGTCATCGTCGAGCTCGTGCTCATCATCGCGACGGCGGCCGGCGGCATCAATCGCCTGCGGCGCAACTTCGGCTATTTCTTCGCCATCCTGGTCGGGTTCGGCCTGGCCTTCTTCCTCTGGTTCGCCTCCGAGACCGGCCGCAGCCTGTGCGTCACGGACTCCTTCTGGCAGGGCCACGGCGGCTGGCACCTCCTCGCCATGGGCCTCGTGCCATTCCTCTTCTTCCTGCACTTCCGCGCCGAGTCCCGGCCCTGATCGACAAGGACGACCCATCCATGGAAGCCACCACACGCAACCGGATCATCACGCACCTCATCCTGTTCTGCTCGCTCGCGCTGGCCATGTTCCTGGCCCTGTTCGCACCGCAGTGGATACAGACCACCGCCGGGGCATGGATCATCGGCATCGTCGGGCTGGTCTTCGTCGCCACCCTGCTGGTGCTCACCTCCATCGCCTCCTTCGGCGACAGCATTCCGGGCAACACCTTCAGCGAGCTGCTGCGCGAGAGCACGCTCAACAGCACCTTCTATCCATGGGCGCTTTCCGTCTACATGGGCCGCTGGTTCCATCCGGTGGACGGACTCGAATCCCCACTGGGTCTCTTCGGTCCCGTGCTGCTGATGGCGCTGACCTGGGGGATCATCGTGCTGGGCGATGTACTGAGGAAGAAGGGAAAACGCATCTGGCCGTGGCTGATCGTGGCCCTGGGCTTTGCAACTGGCATCATCACCTGGCCGGCATAGGGAGAAACCGACATGCTCAGCAAACAGTTCATGACACACTTTGGCGTCGGCATGGCGCCCATCGCCGTGGTGCTGCTCGATGTGATCTTCGTCGGCCCGGGCGCGGGCAACGAACTGGTCGATGCCATGCGCTCCTCGGGCGCCACCCCGTTCATCGCCTGGGTGGTCGCCCTGTTCGTCGGGCACTGGTTCCATCCGGTGGATGACTTGAAGCCCGGCTTCGGCGTGATCGGCTTCCCCTGGAACTACATCATCTTCGGCGGGCTCACGCTCCTGGTCGGCCTGCTCAGCTTCCTGGTGATCCCCACCGAGAGCGTCTCCGGCTGGTTTCCGTTCGTGATGGTGTTTGCGGGCTATGCCGCCGGGGCCATCTTCTGGCCGGTGGGTCTGCAGCGCTAGAGGCCGTGCAGCCGCCGGATCTCGGCCAGGCGGTCATTGTCGTAGAACTGCACGTGGGCGTAATCCCTGAAGCTCTCCCAGCTGCCGCCCCAGTAGAGGCCCAGTATCGCGGCCTCTTCCCCCAGCGCCTGCCAGAAGGCGGCCGTCTCCGGCCGGTCCTCCCAGCCATAGCGTGAGTCGATGATGTCCACCGCCAGCGCCTCGGGGTGGCCATCGGGGCGGGTGGCGTTGTGAAAGCTGAAGGCGACCTGGCTGCGCCCCGTCTCGTACAACGCCTGCTGCAGCCCCAGCGAACGCCAGGCATAGAAGATCTTCGGCCGGAACCCCCTGGCGCGCAGCTTCTCGAGCATGAGCTCCACGGCCCGACGCATGGACGGGTGCAAGCTGAGCAGCTTCTTTTTCTCCGGCCACTGCGCGCTGTCGCCCGTCCAGTCTTCCTGCCCGCCGGCGACCGGCGCCGCAGAGAGCAGCGACAGGGTGCGACCGCCCGGGTCGACCCGGCCATCGGGCAGCGCCATCCCCACGTGCCGGCCCTGGAATGTCTCGATGGCCGCGATGGTCACGGGGCCGATCACGCCATCCACCAGCAGCGGCACACCGGGCAGGTCCGGATGGCGGTTCAACAGGGTCTGGATCTGTCTCGTGTCCTCGGCGTGATTCAGACCGCCCCGACCGACCGATGCCTGGATGCTCGACATATCGCCCCTCCCTTTGCAGATTAACGTCCGTATACACGCCGATGGCACGCCGCGATGGCGCCGCCGCTCACATCGGGTGTGAGTATAGACCAGGCATCGGTCGCACCCTCAGCCGCACGGCTGCGGCCCGCCGGCGGCCTCACACCGGGTCGTCGCTCAGACCCGCGGGCGCATCAGCAGGCCGAACACCCACCACAGCAGCCCCACACCCATGCCGAGCACCGCGAGCAGCGTGCCCGCCATGGCCAGCAGGCCGAGGCCGATGGGATTGCCATCCGCCGGACCGAAGGGGATGTACAGCAGCAGCGGCATCCAGCAGAGCATGCCCACCACCAGGCTCGTCACCAGGATCTTGAGCCCGATGTGCAGTTCACTGCGAAAGAATTCGGCGATCATGCCTCGATTCCTCTTTCCATTCCTGTTGATGCCTGTCGACACGAACCCGTGTGTCTTTCTACCGCCTGCCGCCTCGGCAGGCAAACCTGCGGCCTCATGCCGGCCCCGCCGGCCGCGCCATCAGCAGCAGGTTGCGCGGCGTGAGGGCGCGCGGGCAGAAGGCGGTCAGCGACACTGCGTAGCCCTGCGCCTCGAGCCCCAGCGCCATGTCGATCACCAGCAGGGCCTCCAGCGGGCGGCGGATGGCATGGCGCAGCAGCTCGAAGGCACGCACCTCGCGGGCGCGCCCGGCCGCCATGGTCCACAGGTGCATGGCCTCGTCGGCATCGGGCAGCGGCAGGTGCGCGGCCTGCGCGAGGCGACGCAGGTTGGCCGGCACGTCCTCGTCCCGCCGCCAGTCCAGCCCCGCCACCGAGGCCAGCGGCTGGCCGCTGGCCTGCGCCCAGCCCAGCAGCGCCAGCAGCCCCTGCTGCCGTGCCCGCGCCTGTGCCCGCTCGCGCGGGGCCGAGGTCACGGACTCCAGCACGGCGAGGCGCAGGTCCTCGCGCCCCAGCACGAGCCCGCTCGCCCGCCCGGCCGGCGAGCGCCAGTGCCAGGCGGCGTGCCGGGTGCGGTGATAACAGC
This sequence comes from Chromatiales bacterium, assembly GCA_014762505.1. Classification (NCBI taxonomy): domain Bacteria; kingdom Pseudomonadati; phylum Pseudomonadota; class Gammaproteobacteria; order Chromatiales; species Chromatiales bacterium. The sequence goes on from JABURS010000032.1 coordinate 105,567, forward strand.
AGGGGGACAGCGCGAGGTGTTCCACCGACGCGGCACCGGCGAGGTCCAGCAGGTGCAGATGCAGGTCGCCGCAGGCATGCAGGGCCACCACCTGGCTGTCCGCCGGGAGCGTGTCGGCCCGCGCAAGCACATCGCCCTGCACGGCCTTAAGCGCCACCCGGTCGCGGCGCGCCAGGGCGTCCGCCTGTGCGCAGAGCGCGGCGTCGCGCTCATACAGCACCACCGGCCGGCCACTGTGCATCGCCAGTAGCCGGCCGAGGTGCGACTTGCCGCCGCACCAGTCCACGATGCGCGCGGCCCGCAAGGGCCCGGTGGATAACACCGCCGCGGCGAAGCGCTCGATCTGCGACCACTTGCGCCCCGGCACGTCCCGGCTGGGGGCATGCCGGTCCGCCGGTGCCGGCAGGGGCGCGTCGCGCAGGGGGAAGGCCAGCAGGGGTTCGAGCGTGCCGAGGGCGGGCAGCCAGTTGGCGAGCCAGGCCCGCAGGGCCGCATCGTCGGCGGCATAGGCCGCGATCTCCTCGTCCGTCAGCGCCCGCAGGGCGGCGGCGAGTTCGGGGTGGTCGGCCTCCCAGGGAAGGCGGGGATGGTAAAACGGCGCCGGCCGCCACAGCGGGGCCGTCTCGCCGACGACACGGGCGAGGTGGGCAAGACGCTGTTCCAGGGAGGGCGAGGACATCGGCGGATCATAGCAGCCCGGCTGCCGACCCACGCGCTGGATTTGCGACCGGCCGGCGGCGCGCCTACCAGAGCTCGGGGCGATCCAGCGAGCGCGCACACCGCAGCCGGCCGCCAACCGCATCCAGCGCCTCGTCCTGCAAGGCCAGGGCCATCCATGCCTCCGGAAACACCGGCGTGTACGGCGCCTGCACCCGGTGCCGGTGGCTGAAGCCGAAGCGGCCGTAGTACTGCGGATCGCCCAGCACGAACACCAGCCGGACACCCTGCGCCCGCAGCCGCTCCAGCCCCTGTTCGACCAGCGCCCGCCCGATGCCCTGGCGCTGGCAGCGCCCCGCCACCGCCAGCGGCGCCAGGATCCGGGCCGGCACGTCCTCCCGGCCCGTCACCTGCACGGCACTGAAGATCACGCTCCCGACCACCTCGCCCTCCGACTCGGCCACCAGCGCGAGTACCGGCCTGGCCGTCTCGTCCGCCAGCAGCGCCAGGGCGAGCGCTGCCACCGCCTCGCCCTCCTCGCCGAAGAGGGGAAGATGCAGGGCCCTGATCGCCGCGTGATCGGCCGCCACCGCCTCGCGTATCTGCACGGTAATCCCCCTCGATAAAGATGCATGCATGATAGCAGCGGGGCTCTCAAAGCACGCCCCATCGTCTACCATGAGACCAGCACCGCTGCGGCAACCACCACGGCGACCAACCCCGCCCCCCATCAACCGAGAGGCCCGCGCCGCATGCAGCAGCCCACCCCCGACACCCGCCGCCGCAACAACCCACGCCGACAGCTCAACCGCCTGCTGCCGATCCTCATCATCGCCGCCTCCGGCGGCTACATCCTCGTGCAGGAGGTACCAGCCGTGAACCGCTGGTACCAGCAACTCACCGACCCCGGCCGCCTCGCCGCCACCGAGGCCTGCCAGCGCGCCGCCCTGGGCGCGGCCGACCGCCCCGAAACCGCGCGGCTGCGGCAGGAAGGCAAGGTGCACGAAACCCGGGACGGCTACTACATCGAGGGCGTGGAGATCGGCCACATGGGGGCAGACGGCGCGGAGGCGAGCTACCGCTTCAGCTGCTACACCGACCGGGACGGGCGGTTGCTGAGCGGGAGCCGGGAGGAGGAAGGGGTGGAGTCTGAGAGCCAAAAAACCGGGTCAGAGAGGAATTCCTTGTAACATCAAAGAATATTGCCCTCTGACCCGGGCTTTCTGCGCGTGCTTTTGCATTAGCGAAAGTGCGCGTCGGGTCAAACGCCCGCTGTAACGACTTGTTAATTGGCTGTTTGCGGGCTCTGCTCAACATTGCAATCAAATAGCCCCGGAATACTAGGCTGGAAAGGAAGCATATTTAGGAAGAGCCTCCAACTTTTCATCCCAATTCGCCCTGCTGTCCATGAATATATGCCCTTGGGGTCGGAGCGGCACATCTGTATCAAGGCTCCCAGCAGGCACGAGTAACGTGCCGTTCGTTTGCAGACTTGGCAGCGCCGAACCACAAACCGCACAAAAGCTTCTAACGTGGCGCGTTTCAGGCAAGTTATAGATGGTGACTTGCGATTCTCCAGACAGCCAACGCAGTTCAGCAACCTTAGAGAAAAGATTAGCGGCGTTGGATGAGCCCGTGTCTTTCCGGCAACGCGAACAATGGCAAAGAAAGAAACCCTCAAAGGGCCCGGTCACCTCGAAGCTAATCGCCCCGCATAGACATCCACCAGTATGTTTCACAGCATCACCCACCTGAATTTGTCGGCACGACCTAGCAAAAAACCGGGTCGGAGAGGAATCCCTTCTAATATTAAAGATTATTGCTCTCTGACCCGGGTTTCCGCTGCCATATATTCCGCCTTCGAGAAACCCAGGGGCAACATGCCGATAAACATTTGACGACCACCGTATTAGGTATACCGTAAGCTTCCCCGTCAAGTAGACAACCCAAAAGTAGAATCACTTGCCTGCTTGAGCACCTCTGCCGGCGTGAGCCCGCCGAGGCTGTCGTGGTCGCGCTCTTCGTTGTACTCGATCATCCAGGCCCAGGTCAGCTCGCGCACCTCGTCCAGGTCACGGAACAGCCAGGTGTTCAGTACCTCCGTCCGGTAACTGCGGTTGAACCGTTCGATATAGGCGTTCTGATTCGGCTTGCCGGGCTCGATGTAGTCGATCATGACACCATTGTCCTGGCACCACTGGGTGAAGACCTCGCCGAGAAACTCCGGGCCATTGTCGGTCCGCAGCACGTCCGGTAGGCCACGTTCCGCTTTGAGCTGCTCAAACACCCGCACCAGACGGGCACTCGGCAAGGATGTGTCGATCTCGATCGCCAGCGCCTCCCGGTTGAAGTCGTCGAGCACGTTGAAGGTGCGAAAACGCGTGCCGTTGTATAACGCATCGCTCATGAAGTCGGCCGACCACACCTGATTGGGGCGCTGCGGCACCATGAGCGGCTGAGGATCCCGGCTGGGGAGCCGTTTCCTGGTGCGCGCGCCCTGGTTCAGCCGTAGGCGGCAGTAAATCCGGTGCACTCGCTTGTGGTTCCAGCGGTGGCCATGACGGCGCAAGCGCCGGAACAGCTTCCAAAAACCCAGTCCCGGCTTCTCGGCGGACAAGGCCAGCAGCGCCTCCGCTACCGGACGGTCTCGCGCCATCCAATCGGTTAAGGGCCGATACCAGGCCGCACGGCTAAGCCCAACGCAGCGGCAGGCCTGCCGGACGGACAGGCCCTCTTCATCGAGCAGGAACTGCACCGCTGCGCGATTCTCCGGCGGCCTTAGAGCTTTTTTGCGATCAGGTTCTTCATGGCGTTGTTTTCCAGCGCCATCTCGGCGTACATGTGCTTGAGCTTCGCATTCTCCGCTTCCAGCTCCTTCAGCCGCTTCAGTTCGGAGGCGCCCAGGCCGCCGTACTTGGCCTTCCACTGGTAGTAACACGCCGAGCTGATGCCATGCTTGCGGCACACGTCCTTCACCGGCAAACCCGCTTCCGCCTCGTTCAGGATCGAAACAATCTGTGTTTCCGTAAATCGGGACTTTTTCATATGACCTCTCCTCGTGATATTTTGCCAAATATCCACTTCAGAGTGGTCTACTTATTGGGGAAGCTTACGATCATTCATGAGGGAGAGAGATGAAAGTTATTATTGGACTTCTTCTGGCGGCATCTGTCTTTTATATAACTCCCGCATTTTCTGAGGAGCTGACAGACGAAAAGCGTGCTGATATCGAAGAGCTACTGGAAGTGAGTAACTCGCTGGCTCTCGCTCAACAGATGAGCGAGGCATTCAACATGCAGATGATGGCTTATCTGAAAAGAGAAAGACCGAATGTTCCGTCGCATGTGATAGAAGGTCTGACTGAAGAAATTAATCGTGTGATTAGAGAGAATCTTCCAGATTTCGTAGAGCATGTCATCCCTATCTACCACAAACACTTCACTGCCGAAGAGATCAAGCAAATGATTGAGTTCCACTCAACAGATCTCGGTAAAAAGATAGTCAGGACGATGCCCATGCTTATGAAAGAGTCTATGGAGGCCGGGCAAGCATGGGGCAGAGGGCTGGAGAGTGTTATGGAAGAGAGAATAAGGACGAGGCTGGCGGAAGAAGGGTATCCACTCTGATCGCACAGAGTGGCCATTTTCCGATATGGCAGTGAGTCAGGGCATCTCCATGCCCATTGCAGGCGAACGAGTTAAAGCAGTGTATCAGCCCTTCCGCCCCGGCTTCTTCGTCACCACATGTATCGCCCGCCCCTCGATCGCAAGCGCGGCTTCGTGCACCGCCTCCGATAACGTCGGGTGGGCGAAGCAGGTGCGGGCGAGGTCTTCGGCCGAGGCCTGGAGTTCCATGGCGATGGTGGCCTCGCTGATGAGTTCGGACGCGCTGGGGCCGACGATGTGGGCGCCGAGGAGGCGGTCGGTGGCGGCGGCGGCGAGCAGTTTGACGAAGCCGTCGGTCTCGCCACGGGCCTGGGCACGGCCGCTGGCGGCGAGGGGGAAGACGCCCTTGTGGTAGGCCTCGCCAGCGGCAGTGAGTTCTTCCTCGCTACGCCCGACCCAGGCGATCTCCGGCTGGGTGTAGATCACCGAGGGGATGCAGCAGTAGTCCAGCGTGGAGGCCTGGCCGTTGATGCGCTCGACGACCATGATGCCTTCTTCCGATCCCTTGTGGGCCAGCATGGGGCCGCGCACCACGTCGCCGATGGCATACACGCCGGGCAGGTTGGTCTCGCAGTGTTCGTTGACGTGGATGTAACCCCGCTCGTCGAGCAGCAGCCCGCTCTCGGGGGTGTGGACGTCGTCCGACAGCGGGCGGCGGCCGACGGCGACGACCACGCGGTCGGTCTTGAGCGTGTGTGTCTTGCCGTCGGCGTCGGTGTAGTCGAGGCTGGCGCCTGACTTCGTGACGCGGGTGGTCATCAGCCGGCAGCCGAGGCGGATGTCCAGGCCCTGGTCGCGGAAGAGCTTGAGTGCGGTCTTGCCGACCTGGCCGTCGGCCACGGGCAGGAAGCGGTCCTGGGCCTCGAGCATCACGACCTCGGCACCGAGGCGACGCCAGACGCTGCCGAGCTCCAGGCCGATGACCCCGGCGCCGATCACGGCCAGGCGTTTCGGTACCTGGTCGAAGGCCAGGGCGCCGGTGGAGTCGACGACGACATCGCCATCCAGCGGTGCGCCGCCGAGTTCGATGGGGGTGGAGCCGGTGGCGATGATGACGTGCGCGGCGGTGAGTTCGCGGGGCTTCTGTTTGCCATGGGGGGTGAAGGCGACCTTGCCCGGTCCGAGCAGGCGGCCTGCGCCCTGCAGCCAGGTGATGCCGTTGCCCTTGAACAGGGTCTCGATGCCCTGGGTGAGGTGGTCGACCACGCCCTGCTTGCGCGCGTGCATGGCGGCGAGGTCCAGCTCGAGCTTGCCGATGCGGATGCCGTGATCGGCGCAGTGCCCGGCGGCCATCTCGTAATGTTCGCTGGATTCGAGCAGGGCCTTGGAGGGGATGCAGCCGGCGTTGAGGCAGGTGCCGCCGAGGGCGGGCCTGCCCTCGGGCGTGAGCCAGCGATCGATGCAGGCGGTCTTCATGCCGAGCTGGGCGGCGCGAATGGCGGCCACGTAGCCGGCCGGGCCGGCGCCGATGATGAGGATGTCGTAGTCTGCGCTCATGATGTCCGTGTCTTCGTCGCTGGTTGGGTGGGCGCCCCGCGGGGCGCGGGCTTCGTCAGACTTCCAGGAGCAGGCGCGCCGGGTCTTCCAGCATGTCCTTGACGGTGACGAGGAAGCGCACCGCGCTGCTGCCGTCGATCAGGCGATGGTCGTAGGACAGCGCCAGGTACATCATCGGCCGGATCACGATCTCGCCGTTTTCCACCACCGGGCGTTCCTCGATCTTGTGCATGCCGAGGATGCCGCTTTGCGGCGGGTTGAGGATGGGCGTGGACAGCAGCGAACCGAACACGCCGCCGTTGGAGATGGTGAAGGTGCCGCCGGTGAGCTCGTCCATGTCCAGCTTGCCGTCCTGCGCGCGCTGGCCGAGGTCGGCGATCCGCTTCTCGATGTCGGCGAAGCCGAGCTGGTCGGCAGCGCGCAGGATCGGCACCACCAGGCCGCGCGGCGAGGAGACGGCCACGCCGATGTCGAAGAAGCCGTGGTAGACGATGTCGTCGCCGTCGATGGAGGCGTTCACCTCGGGGAAGCGGCGCAGGGCCTCGACGCAGGCCTTGACGAAGAAGGACATGAAACCCAGACGCACGCCGTGGGCCTTCTCGAAACGGTCGCGATGGGTCTTGCGCAGCGCCATCACGGGGGCCATGTTCACCTCGTTGAAGGTGGTGAGCATGGCGGCCGTCTGCTGGGCCTCGATGAGGCGCTCGGCGATGCGCTTGCGCAGGCGCGTCATGGGCACGCGCTTCTCGGTGCGCTCGTCGCTGGCGGCGGGCGCTGCAGCGGGTTTGGCTGCCGGAGTGTCTGCGGCGGGCGGCGTTTCCTGTCTTGCTGCCGGTTGGGGCGCCGGTTTCTCCTGCTGCCGGGCCTCGAGGTGGGCCAGCACGTCTTCCTTGAGGATGCGCCCGTCCTTGCCGCTGCCATCGATCTTCGCAGGATCGAGTTCGTGCTCGTGCAGCAGCTTGCGCACGGCGGGGCTCAGCGCCGGGGCGGCCCGGGCGGCGGTCTTTTCCTCGCCCGCGTCGGCCGGCTTCCCTGTCTCCCTCGCCTCCAGCAGGCCGATGACCTGGCCGGCGGTGACCGTCGCGCCCTCGTCCTGGTCGATCTGCTTGAGCACGCCGGCGGCCGGGGCCGGCACCTCCAGCACGACCTTGTCGGTCTCGATGTCGACCAGGTTCTCGTCCTGCTCGACGCGTTCGCCCGGCTGCTTGTGCCAGGTGACGATGGTGGCGTCGGCCACCGATTCGGGGAGTGGCGGGATCTTGATCTCAGTGCTCATGTCGGTCTCGTTTCTTGTTCGTTGTCTGCGTCAGTCGCATTCATGGCTGTTGGGGACGAGCCCCAGGGCCTCGTCGACCAGGCGTTTCTGCTGCGCCACGTGCATGCTGTGGTAACCCACGGCCGGCGATGCGGAGTCGGGGCGTGTGACGTGGTGCAGGTAGTTCTGCGCGCCGAGCGCCTCCCGGATGTGGTGCTGTGAGTTGTACCAGGCGCCCTGGTTGAGCGGTTCTTCCTGGCACCAGATGAAGCAGTCGGCCTGTTTGTAGCGCGCCAGGGTCTTTTTCAGCGCCTCGTGCGGGAAGGGGTAGAGCTGCTCGATGCGGAGGATGACGATGTCCTCGCGCTCGAGTTCGCGCCGGCGCTCCAGCAGGTCGTAGTAGACCTTGCCGCTGCACATCACGATGCGCCGCACTCCCTTCGGATCGATGTCGTCGATCTCGTCGATCACGGCCTGGAAGCCGCCCTCGGTGAGGTCCTCGAGCGCGTTGACCGCGAGCTTGTGGCGCAGCAGGCTCTTGGGCGACATGACCACCAGGGGCTTGCGGTAGGGGCGCAGCATCTGCCGGCGCAGCATGTGGAAGACCTGTGCCGGCGTGGTGGGCACGCAGACCTGCATGTTGTGCTGGGCGCAGAGCTGCAGGTAGCGTTCCAGGCGTGCGGAGGAGTGCTCCGGGCCCTGGCCCTCGAAGCCGTGGGGCAGCAGCATGGTGAGCCCGCAGAGCCGCCCCCACTTCTGTTCGCCCGAGCTGATGAACTGGTCGATGACGACCTGGGCGCCGTTGGCGAAGTCGCCGAACTGCGCCTCCCAGATCACCAGCGTCTCGGGGGCGGCGGTGGCGTAGCCGTATTCGAAGCCGAGCACGCCCTCTTCCGACAGCAGGGAATCGATGACGAGGAAGTTCGCCTGGTCATCGGCGAGATGGCGCAGCGGCACGTGGGTGCCGTAACGCTGCTGGTTGTGCAGCACGGCGTGGCGGTGGACGAAGGTGCCGCGTCCCGCGTCCTGGCCGGAGAGGCGCACGGCATAGCCCTCGGTGACCAGCGTGGCATAGGCCATGTTCTCGGCGAAGCCCCAGTCCACCGCCAGCGCCCCCTGGGCCATCTTGCGCCGGTCGTCGAGGATCTTGGCCACGCGCGCATTCACCTCGAAGCCCTCGGGCAGGGCCAGCATGCGCTCGGCCAGCTCGCGGATGCGCTTTTGCGGCACGGCGGTCTCGGCGGGCTCCGTCCACTCGTGGCCGGCATAGCGCGACCAGTCGACGGAGAAGGCCCGCTCGGCCCGCTCCGGCGGCAGCCATTCGTCCACCATGCAGTCGCCCGCCTCCAGCCGTGCGCGCACGTCCTTCTGCAGCTGTTCGGCCTCGCCCTCGGCCAGCACGCCCTCCGCGGTCAGGCGCTCGGCATAGAGGGCGCGCGTGGTCGGCAGGGCGCGGATGCGCTGGTACATCATCGGCTGGGTGGCGGCCGGCTCGTCGGCCTCGTTGTGGCCGTGACGGCGGTAGCAGAACAGGTCGATGACCACGTCCTTGCGGAAGGTCATGCGGAAGTCGAGCGCGAGCTGGGTGACGAAGGCCACGGCCTCGGGGTCGTCACCGTTCACGTGCAGGATGGGGGCGTTGACCATCTTCACCACGTCGGTGCAGTAGTAGGTGGAGCGGGCGTCCTTCTGCGTGCTGGTGGTGAAGCCGATCTGGTTGTTGATGACGATGTGCACCGTGCCCTTGGTGGAGAAGCCGCGCGTCTGCGACATGTTGAGCGTCTCCATCACCACGCCCTGGCCGGCAAAGGCCGCATCGCCGTGGATCAGCACCGGCAGCACCTGCTGGCCGTGGCGGTCGTCGCGCCGCTCCTGGCGGGCGCGCACCGAGCCCTCCACCACCGGGTTGACGATCTCCAGGTGCGAGGGGTTGAAGGCCAGTGCCAGGTGCACCGGGCCGCCCGGGGTCTGCACATCGGAGGAGAAGCCCTGGTGGTATTTCACGTCGCCGGTGCGTTCGCCGTTGTGGTTCCTGCCCTCGAATTCCTGGAACAGCTCGCGCGGGGTCTTGCTCAGCACGTTCACCAGCACGTTGAGCCGGCCGCGGTGGGCCATGCCCAGCACGATCTCCTTCGCCCCGTGCTCGCCGGCGCGCTGCACCAGGCGGTCGAGCAGGGGGATGAGGCTCTCGCCCCCTTCCAGCGAGAAGCGTTTCTGGCCGACGTACTTCGCGTGCAGGTACTGCTCCAGGCCTTCGGCCGCGGAGAGCTTATACAGCAGGCGCCGGCGCGCGTCGGCATCCAGCGCCGGGTTGGCGCGGGTGCTTTCCACGCGTTGCTGCAGCCAGCGTTTCTCCTCGGTGTTGGTGATGTGCATGTACTCCACGCCGATGTGGTGGCAGTACGTGCGCCTGAGGGTGTCGAGGATCTCGGCCAGCGTCGCCTCGCGCGGGCCGGTGAGCGAGCCGGTGTGAAAACGCAGGTTGAGGTCGGCCTCGCCCAGGCCGTGGTGGGCGAGGGTGAGTTCCGGGATGTCGGGGGTCTTCGCCAGGCCCAGCGGGTCGAGCTCGGCGAGCTGGTGGCCGCGGAAGCGGTAGGCGTTGATGAGCTGCAGCACCCGCACCTGCTTGCGTTCGTGGTCCAGGGTGACGGCGTCCACCGGCCGCTCGGCCGCGCCCGGGCGGCGGTGCCGGGCGAGGTTGCGAAACTCGCGGCGGATCTCGGAATGCGGCACGTCGATCTCGGTGCCGTTCACGCGCGGCAGGCCGTCGAAGACGTCGCGCCAGCGGGCCGCCACCGAGGCGGGGTCCTGCAGGTAGCGCTCGTAGAGGGTTTCGAGGTAGGCGGCGTTGGCGCCGGCCAGTGGCGAGCTGCGCCACAGGTCCTGCATGCTCTTGGGGTTGTCGTCCTGGCTCATCGAGGGTTGCGGGTCGTCTGTATGTCGTTTGTCTTTATATAGTGTAGCCAAAGCAGGACATGTTCCGCCTGTTGGTGTTTTGTCGGGTGCGGCCGGTGCATCTGGTAGAATTCCGCCGATGGACGTCACTCCGATCATCGATCCCCTCAACGCCGCCCAGCGCGAGGCCGTCACCGCGCCTCCCCAGCCGGTACTGGTGCTTGCCGGTGCCGGCTCCGGCAAGACCCGCGTACTGGTGCACCGCATCGCCTGGCTGATCCAGGTGGAGAATGTGTCCCCCTACGCCATCATGGCCGTGACCTTCACCAACAAGGCGGCCGGAGAGATGCGCGGGCGCATCGAGGCGCTGCTGGGCGTGCCGGCCGGCGGCATGTGGGTGGGCACCTTCCACGGCCTGGCGCACCGCCTGCTGCGCGCCCACTGGCGCGAGGCCGACCTGCCGCAGGGCTTCCAGATCATCGACGCCGACGACCAGCTGCGCATGGTCAAGCGCGTGATGCGCGAGCTGGAGGTGGACGAGTCGCGCTGGCCGCCCAAGCAGGCCATGTGGTACATCAACGGCCGCAAGGACGAGGGTCAGCGCCCTGAACACATCCCGGACACCGGCGACCCCTTCGTGCGCCAGATGGTGCGCATCTACAGCGCCTACGAGGCCGCCTGCCGCCGCGCCGGCGCGGTGGACTTCGCCGAGCTGCTGCTGCGTGCGCTGGAGCTGTTGCGCGACAACGCCTCGCTGCTGCACCACTACCAGCAGCGCTTCCGCCACATCCTGGTGGACGAGTTCCAGGACACCAACGGCCTGCAGTACGCCTGGCTGCGGCTGCTCGCCGGCGAAAAGAACCCGATCTTCGCCGTGGGCGACGACGACCAGTCCATCTACGGCTGGCGCGGCGCGCGCATCGAGAACATCCAGAGCTTCACCCGCGACTTCCCGCAGGCGCAGACCGTGCGCCTGGAACAGAACTACCGCTCCACCCAGACCATCCTGGATGCCGCCAATGCCCTGATCGAGAACAACGACGGGCGCATGGGCAAGAACCTGTGGACCGAGGGCGAGCGCGGCGAGCCGATCCGCCTGTACACGGCCTACAACGAGCAGGACGAGGCGCGCTTCGTCGCCGACCGCATCCGCGACTGGGTGGCGCAGGGCCATCGCCGCGACGAGGCGGCCATCCTCTACCGCTCCAACGCCCAGTCGCGCGTGTTCGAGGAGACCTTCATGGCGCTGGGCATCCCCTACCGCGTGTACGGGGGGCTGCGCTTCTTCGAGCGCGCCGAGATCCGCGACGCGCTGGCCTACCTGCGCCTGGTGGCCAACCGCAACGACGACGCCTCCTTCGAGCGTGTGGTCAACCAGCCGGCGCGCGGCCTGGGCGAGCGTACCCTGGCACAGATCCGCGAACGGGCGCGCCACGATGACGTGCCGCTGTGGCAGGCCGCCGAGACCCTGCTGGCGCACCAGGCCCTGACCGCGCGCGCGGCCAATGCCCTGCGCGGCTTCACCGCCCTGATCGAGGCCATGGCCGCGGCCGTCGGCGACCTGCCGCTGGCCGAGCAGGTCGAGCACGTGGTCGCGCACTCGGGGCTGAAGGAACACTACGGCAAGGAGAAGGGCGAGAAGGGCCAGGCGCGGCTGGACAACCTGGACGAGCTGGTTAACGCGGCGCAGGGCTTCGTGCTCGACCCCGAGGTGCATGAACACATGGACGCGCTGTCGGCCTTTCTCTCCCACGCCGCGCTGGAGGCCGGCGAGGGCCAGGGGGCGGCCTGGGAGGACTGCGTGCAGATGATGACCCTGCACGCGGCCAAGGGCCTGGAGTTCCCGCTGGTGTTCCTGGCCGGCATGGAGGAGGGGCTGTTCCCGCACCAGATGTCGCTGGACGAGCCGGGGCGGCTGGAGGAGGAGCGCCGGCTCTGCTACGTGGGCATCACCCGCGCGCGCCGCCTGCTCTACCTCAGCTGCGCCGAGCGCCGTCGCCTGCACGGCTCGGAGCGCTACAATCTGCCTTCGCAGTTCATCGGCGAGATCCCGGGCGAGCTCATCGAGGAGATCCGCCCGCGGGTGTCGATCTCCCAGCCGGTGTACCGGCCGGCGGCCCACAGGCCGGTCGACCCGCCGCCCGAGCCGGGGCTGGGCGTCGGCCAGCGCGTGCGTCATCCCAAGTTCGGCGAGGGCCTGGTGATCGACTACGAGGGGCAGGGCAGCCACGCCCGCGTGCAGGTAAACTTTGCCGACGCGGGCGACAAGTGGCTGGTGCTGGCCTACGCGAACCTGCAACCGCTCTAGATCTGCAGACACCGGAACGAGAACACATACCAAGGAGGCCTGTTTCATGAAACGACGCGACTTTCTCAAGGGCGCCGGCGTCGGCGCGTTTGCCGTGGGCGCCTCGGCGCTGTCGGGCTGCAACCGCGACGAGGCGGGCGCCACCCCCGCGGCGGCGCGCTCGCAGGAGACCTTCGAGTGGAAGATGGTCACCACCTGGCCGAAGAACTTCCCGGGCATGGGCACCAGCGCCGAGAAGCTCGCCAGCCTCATCGGCGAGATGTCGGGCGGGCGGCTCACCATCCGCGTCTTCGGCGGCGGCGAGCTGGTGCCGGCGCTGGATGTGTTCGACACCGTGAGCCAGGGCGGGGCCGAGATGGGCCACGGCGCGGCCTACTACTGGAAGAGCAAGAGCGACGTCTTCCCCTTCTTCTCCACCGTGCCCTTCGGCATGAATGCCGAGGAGATGAATGCCTGGCTGCACTACGGCGGCGGGCTGGAGCTGTGGAAGGAGGCCTACGCCCCCTATGGCGTGATCCCGGCGGCGGCCGGCAATACCGGCGTGCAGATGGCCGGCTGGTTCAACAAGGAGATCAACCGCCTGGAGGACCTGCGGGGCCTGAAGATGCGCATCCCGGGCCTGGGCGGCGAGGTGCTCCAGCGCGCCGGCGGCACGCCGGTGAACATGGCCGGCGGCGAGCTGTTCCTGGCCATGCAGACCGGCGCGCTGGACGCGCTGGAATGGGTCGGCCCCTACAACGACCTCGCCTTCGGCCTGCACAAGGTGGCGAAGTACTACTACTACCCGGGCTGGCACGAGCCGGGCACCACGCTCGAGGCCATCATCAACCAGGCCGCCTTCGACAAGCTGCCGGCCGACCTGCAGAGCATCGTCATCAACGCCTGCCGCGTGGTGAACCAGGACATGCTCAATCTCTACACCGCGCGCAACCACGACGCCCTGCAGACCCTGGTGAAGGAGCACGGGGTGGACGTGCGCCGCCTGCCGGACGACGTGCTGGAACGCCTGCGCGGGCTGTCGGAAGAGGTGGTGGGCGAGCTGGTCGGCAACAACGACTTCGCCCGGCGCGTGTACGACTCCTACGGGAGCTTCCGCGACCAGGCCGTCCAGTGGCACGACATCTCGGAACGCGCCTATTTCGAGGTGCGTGGGGGGTGAGGAGTTAGGGGTGAGGAGTTAGGGTCTCTATCCCTCACGCCTCACTCCACCCTCCTCATGTCTCAGAACAGATTGACCGTCAGGCTGATGAAGTCGACGTCGGCATCGTCGCCGTCGATGCGGGTGTATTCCAGCTCGAGCTGGGCGACGCCCAGGCTGAAGCCCACGCCCAGTCCGGCGGAGGGGTCGGTGCTGGTCTGCGAGAAGCTGCCGACGGAGACGTCGGAGCGCACGATGCCGCCCTTGGCCTTGAGGTAGGCGGGCCCGGCGGAGCGGAACACGGCGTAGCCGCCCAGGGTGTCGATCTCCCAGTCGCTGTTGCCAAAGCCGCTGCCCTCGTCGACGGTGGTGGTGTATTCCCCCTCCAGGCTCAGGTCGCCGGCCACCAGGCCGGCGATGTCGCGACCGATCACGACCCCGGCATTGGTGGCGTCATCGAAGCCGTTGGCGTCGGTGGCCATGAGGCCGGCCTTGGCGCCGAGGTACCAGCCATCGGCCAGGGCGGCACCGGGACCGGCGAGCAGGGCGGCAGCGAGCAGGGCGTGGGAGATGCGGTGTGTCATCGGGTCGTCCTCGTTGGGTGGTTTGACCCAGTCTAGCCGGCCGGACCGGTAGGCGCTGCGACCCGTCTCACGAATGCACGGGCCCGGATACCCGCGGCCCCGGTGTGGTGATAGCATCGCAGGGCCAGGGGGGATGCCGTCCGTCGGGCGGCAACTGCTGGAACCATAACAACACAGGGAGAAACACCATGTCTGAAGCAAATCCGTATACCGCGCCGGGCAGCGCGGTGGCCGATGCCACCGTGGCCTTTGCCGAGCCGAAGTTCTTCGGTACCGGGCGCCTGGGTCGCCTGCGCTATTTCGGTTACAGCGTCCTGTTCTCGCTCCTGCTCTTCGTCGTGCTGGGTATCGCCGGGGCGGTGCTGACGCCGATGATGAGCGCCAGCCCCGAGGCGGCCGGCGCGACCATCATGGCCGTCTATGGGGCGGTCGTCATCCTCAGTATCGTGATTTCCGTATTCCTCGGCGTGCAGCGTCTGCACGACATGGGCTACAGCGGCTGGCTGTGGCTGCTGCTGCTGGTGCCGATCGTCAACATCCTCATGTCGCTGTTCATGCTCTTCGCGCCGGGGACGGACGGCGAGAACGCTTATGGCCTGCCGCCCAAGCCGAATACGACGGGCGTCTACCTGATGGCCCTGGCCGTGCCGGTGGTCATGATCTTTGTCGTCGGTGTGCTGGCGGCGATCGCGATCCCGGCCTACCAGGACTATGTCGAGCGTGCGCAGCAGATGCAGATGGACGGTTACAACCGCTGACCGGCCGCGCTATGCTGAACGGACGAACGGCCGGGTTTCCGGCCGTTCGTCTTTCTGCGCCTGCCCGGGAGTCCCGTATGAACAAGCCCTTTGCCGAATCCTGTGAACAGAACCGCGGCCCCATCCTCGAGGTGCTGGTCGCGCTCTTCGACCGGCCGGGGCGGGTGCTGGAGCTGGGGTCGGGGACCGGCCAGCACGCGGTGTATTTCCCGCTGCATCTGCCGCAGCTGGACTGGCAGCCGACGGACGTGGCCGGGGCCCTGCCGGGCATCCGGCTGTGGCTGGCCGAGGCCGGCCTGCCCAACGTGCGGGAGCCGCTGGCGCTGGACGTATGTGCGGACCCGTGGCCGGCCGGGCCCTACGACTACGTCTTCTCCGCCAATACCGCGCACATCATGCACTGGGCCGCGGTGGAGGCGATGTTCGCCGGCATCGGCCGGGTGCTGGGCGCCGGCGGGCGCTTTGCGCTCTACGGGCCCTTCAACCGCGAGGGGCGCTACACCAGCGAGAGCAATGCGCGCTTCGATGCCTGGCTGAAGGCGCGCGATCCGGGTAGCGGCGTGCGCGACCTGGAGGCCCTGGATGCCCTGGCACGGGCCGAGGGACTGGTGCTCGCGCAGGACATCGCCATGCCCGCCAACAACGCCATCCTCTGCTGGGAACGGCCGGCCTGAGCCCAACCCGCGTGGCGCCAGCGACGCGTATGGGCAAATCGCCCAAATCGCGGTTTTGCGCCCGATTTCTTTGCCCGCCCCCGCCGGCCTGCGTAAAATCGCGCCCATATCTGAACAGAGCGGACACCGATCCGCCGTTGAGCGCCCGCGGGCGCAGCCAAAGGAAGACAGAGATGACCCATATCCGGAGACTCGAGCCGGGTGGGCTGCGCAGTGCCGCCATGCCGGCCGACGGCCTCGGCGGACACTGCAGCCAAGTGCGGTCAACGGACTCGCGCCGCAAATCCCAGGTGGTCGTCATCGACGACCAGCTCACCGGCCGCCGCATCCTCGAGGAGCTGTTGCGCTCGCTCGACGACGCCGTGGAGGTGGTGGGCTATCCCGACGCCGAGACGGCACTGGCGGCCTGCGGCGGGCGCCTGCCCGACCTGGTGCTGACCGATTACCGGATGCCGGGCATGGACGGCATCGAGCTGGTGCGCCGCCTGCGCCAGCTGCCCGATGGCCAGGACCTGCCCGTGGTGATGGTGACCGTGGTCGACGACCGCGCGTTGCGTTACCGCGCGCTGGATGCCGGTGTCACCGACTTCCTGAACCGCCCCATCGATCCCCACGAATGCCGTGCACGCTGCCGCAACCTGCTCGCGCTGCGCCGGCAGCAGAGGCTGCTGCGCGACCGCAGCCGCTGGCTGGAGGACCAGGTGGCCGTGGCCACCCGCGAGATCCGGGCGCGCGAACGCGAGGCCCTGCTGCGGCTGGCGCGGGCGGGCGAATACCGCTGCGAGAGTACCGGCAACCACATCCA
Organism: Chromatiales bacterium; assembly: GCA_014762505.1. Classification (NCBI taxonomy): domain Bacteria; kingdom Pseudomonadati; phylum Pseudomonadota; class Gammaproteobacteria; order Chromatiales; species Chromatiales bacterium. The sequence goes on from JABURS010000032.1 coordinate 121,803, forward strand.
CCGCATCGCGGCCTTCTCCCGCCTGATCGCCGAAGGCCTGCAGCTGCCGCTGGCCGACTGCCTGGAGATCGAGATGGCGGCCACCCTGCACGACGTGGGCAAGACCGGTCTGCCGGACAGCGTGCTGCACAAGCAGGGCTCGCTGAGCGCGGCCGAGGTCGAGATCCTGCAGGGACATACCGTGATCGGCTACGAGATCCTCAAGGACAGCCCGTCACGCTACATCCGTCGCGGTGCCGAGATCGCACTGGGTCATCATGAGCACTACGACGGAACCGGCTATCCTAATGGTCTGAGCGGTGAGGAAATTCCGCTGGCGGCGCGCATCGTCGCGGTGGCCGATACCTTCGAGGAGCTGACGGCGCGACGTCCGTACAAGACGGCCCTGTCGCTCAGCGAGGCCACGGCCCGCCTGCGGGAGCTCAGTGGTCGTGCCCTGGACCCGACCTGCGTGGATGCCTTCCTGCAGGGCATCGGGCAGGTGCGCGAGATCCAGCAACGCTACGCCGACCACGCGTAAGCCCGGCGGCCAGGAGATCCCAACGCGCATGCAGCCTGTCCCCTCGTCCGATCCCGGTCTGCTCGCCCGTCTGCGGGTGCGCCTGAGACAGCGCCCCGACAGCGAGCACGAGCAGGCCCTGGTACGCATCGGCCTGGTTCTGCTGTTTGCGATCTACCTGTTCTCGCCCTGGTTCTCCGAGCTCAACGAACACACTGCCCACATCGTCGTCGGCATCGGTGTCTTCTACATCCTGGTCTCGTTCGGCATCTTCCTCTCCATCGTGATCTCGCCGGCCATTTCGCCGCTGCGCAGGCTGATCGGCCTGCTGGGCGACATGATCGTGACCAGCGCACTGATGTCCCTGAGCGGCGAGGCGGGCACCCCGCTGGTGGCGGTGTATCTCTGGGTCACCATGGGCAACGGCTTCCGCTACGGGATTCCCTATCTGGCCGCCGGCACGGTGCTCAGCATCGCGGGCTTCAGCTATGTCTACCTGAGCACGCCGTTCTGGGCGGACAGCCCGGTGCTCAGCATCAGCATCATGCTCATCCTGGCGGTGCTGCCGATGTACATGGCGACCCTGCTGCGCAAGCTCAATGCCGCCATCGAGCGGGCCGAGGCGGCCAACAAGGCCAAGAGCCAGTTCCTGGCCAACATGAGTCATGAACTGCGCACGCCGCTCAACGGCGTGATCGGCATGACCGACCTGCTGATGGATACCGAGCTCAACAGCGAGCAGCGGGAGCTGGCGCAGACCATCCACAGCTCCGGCGACACCCTGCTGCAGCTCATCGAGGACATCCTCGACTTCTCCAAGATCGAGGCCGGCAAGCTCACGCTCGAGACCACGGACTTCGACCTGCACGCCCTGGTGGCGAAGACCGCCGGGATGTTCGAGCACCAGGCCGAGGAGAAGGGGCTGTCCTTTTCCGCGCACGTCTCGCCGAGCACGCCCTTCCTGCTGCGCGGCGATCCGCATCACATCCGCCAGGTGCTGATCAACATCGTCGGCAACGCGGTCAAGTTCACGCAGGAGGGGCGCGTGGAGCTGCGTGTCTACGCCACCGAGCGGGAGGAGGGCGTGAAGATCCGCTTCGACGTCATCGATACCGGCATAGGCATCCGCCCCGAGGACCAGCAGCGCATCTTCGACAGCTTCCAGCAGGCGGACACATCGACGACACGCCGCTATGGCGGCACGGGCCTGGGTACGGCGATCTCGCGCCAGCTGGTCGAGCTCATGGGCGGGCGTATGGGCCTGTCCAGCGAGTACGGCAAGGGTTCGCTGTTCTGGTTCGAGCTGCCCTTCGACCTGCAGCCCGGCGTCACGGTGGACGCGACCCCGGTGGAGGCGCTGGGTACGCCGCACGTGCTGATGCTGGCCAGCGAGACCACGGCCGGCAAGCTGGCGCAGCACCTCGGGGGCTGGGGGCTGGAGTCCCGCCGCGTGGCCAGTGGTGCCCGCACGCTCGCCGAGCTGCACGCGGCCGCGGCGGGCGGCGACCCCTACACCGTCGCACTGATCGAGCGACAGGTGCTGGGGCGTTCTGCCATCGAGTTCGCGCATGACGTGCGGGCCGAACGCGCCCTGCGCCATGTCGCCCTGGTGCTGCTGCAGCCCGTGACGGCGAGCGAGGACGACGAGGCCTGGCTGCAGGCGGGCTATTCGGCGGTGATCCATGCGCCGATCGACAAGACGCTCCTGTTCAATGCCCTGCACGCCGCCAACTGCCAGCACGAGACCGGCGGTAACGTGGTGTCGCTGGCCGAGCAGTTCCAGAAGCGCCAGCGGGGCGGCATGCGCATCCTGGTGGCGGAGGACAACGAGACCAACCAGCAGGTGATCCGCGGCATCCTCGCGCGCGGTGGCCATCAGGTCACCGTGGTCGACGACGGGCAGAAGGCCATGGACCTGCTCGAGGACGATGCGCGGTTCGACATGATGGTGCTGGACATGAACATGCCGAACATGGGCGGCGTGGAGGTGCTGCGCGCCTATCGCTTCATGGCCCGCAGGAAACCGATCCCCGCCATCATCCTCACCGCGGACGCGACCGTGGATGCCCTGCGCGCCTGCGAGGAGGCCGGGGCCACGGCCTATCTGACCAAGCCGGTGAACGCGCGCAAGCTGCTCGAGACGATCGCCCGGCATGGCACGCCCGCCGCTGCGAGGGGCGACGACGTGCGGGAGGATCGGCCGCCCTACGGTGACGATGCCGGGGGCCGCCGGGGAAAGGGGAAGGCCGGCGCGGCGGGGGTGATCGACCGGGACATCCTGGACGGACTGGTGCAGCTGGGTTCCGGCATGGACTTCCTGCGCGACCTGATCCGCGGCTACACGCGGGACGGTCGCCGGCAGCTCGAGGGTCTGGCCGAGGCGGTACGCGAGGGGGATTACCCGGCCTTTCAGGATGCCGTGCACGCCCTGCGCGGCAGCTCCAGCGAGCTGGGCGCCGAGCGGCTGGTCGGGCTCTGCCTCGAGGCGAGGCAGCTAAGGGCGCTGGATATGGGCGGGGAACGGCCGCAGGATCTGGCGGACCAGATCCATGCGGCGTTCGAGGAGGTCCTGCTGGCGCTGGAGGCCTATGTCTCGGCGCGACGGGATGCCATGACCTGAGGCCCCGGGTCTCAGGCCGCTTCGGTGTCGGCCTTCTGCGACTGACGGCTGACCAGGCGTTCCATCATGCGCAGGTCGCGGCCGTTGAGCGCGAGGGCCGCGTCCACCCAGATATCGGTGATGTCTGCCAGCTCCTGGTAGGTGACCGGGTCCACGTGGGCACGCACCTTGCGCAGGGCACGGAAGCCGTTGCGTGCACGGTTCTCGCGCTTGATGTACTCATACACGGCCATCTCCCCCTCGCCGGCCTCCGCCAGCACGTCCACCACACCCATGTCGTAGAGTTCCTCGGCGGTGAAGATGCGGCCGCTCAGGATCAGGCGCTCGGCCTGGGCCGGGGTGAGTTTGCGCGACAGCAGGCTGTAGGCGCCCATGCCCGGGAACAGGTTGAACAGCACCTCCGGCAGGCCGAGCTTGCTGCCCTTCTCGGCGATCAGCACATCGCTGGACATGGCCGTCTCGAAGCCCCCGCCCAGGGCATCGCCCTGTACCAGCGAGATGGTGGTGATGTCGCGGTCGAAATGACGGATGTTGGCATGCATGGCGTCGATGCAGCGGCGGGCGTAATGCAGCAGGCCCTCGCGGTCGCCGGCCTCGACCAGCTGGCGGAACAGGGCGAGGTCGCCACCCAGGTTGTAGACGCCGGGCACGTCGGAGGCGAGCACGTGATAGGCGATGGGCTGGCCGTTGCAGGCCTGGCCCGAGGCCAGCTGGTCGCACCAGGCGTTCAGGTCCTCGAGCAGGGCGGGCGTGAAGCTCGGGCGCGGCTGGGCATGCATGTAGCACCAGGCGACCTCGTGCTTGGCGTCGTAGTGGGTCTTCAGGTTGGTGTAGCGCTTGCTGTTGCGAAGGTCGGTGAGCTTGGCAGTGGCGGCGGTCTGGCTGTTCATGGCGTACTCTCCTGCGAAATGGCGATACGGGACTGGTTTACGGGGTCCGTTCAGGACCTTGGTTTCCAGCGGCGTTACCCACCCCCCAGTGTGCAGCCGCAATTCCTAGAGCTTAGTCAGCATTTCTTCTTTCCGGTTTTTCCGATGGCGATGGATCAGCGGAGCGTGACGGAATCCGTTGTCTGATGCAGACCTTTTCATGGTCGCCCGTCGAGCGGTTCCGCTGAGTGAACCTAATCACAGATCGCGTGATGAGGGTATCAGGCCCGTCCTACACAAAAGGCCGACAGGCTTTGTAAGAAAACTCCGACAGGCGTCGGATCAGCTGCCGTAGACGACGCCGGGCAGCCAGGTGGCGAGCCCGGGCCACAGGGCCAGCAGGCCCAGTGCGATGAGCTGGATGACGATGAAGGGAATGGCCCCGCGGTAGATGTCGCGGGTGGCGAGCTCCGCCGGGGCGACGCCGCGCAGGTAGAACAGGGCGAAGCCGAAGGGCGGGGTGAGGAAGGAGGTCTGCAGGTTGATGGCGATCATCACGCCCAGCCACACCGGGTCCAGGCCCATGGCCAGCAGCACGGGGCCGACGATGGGCACGACCACGAAGGTGATCTCGATGAAGTCGAGCACGAAGCCGAGCAGGAACATCACCAGCATGACGATGAGCACGGCGGTGAAGACGCCTCCCGGCAGGTCGCTCAGCAGCTCGTGCACCAGCTCGTCGCCGCCGAAGCCGCGAAACACCAGCGAGAACAGGGAGGCGCCGATGAAGATGAGAAACACCATGCTGGTGACGCGCACCGTGGAGCGCATCACCTCGCGCAGTCGGGCCAGGTCCAGCTGCCGGTTGATCAGGGCCAGCAGCAGCGCGCCCACGGCCCCCACCGAGGCGGCCTCGGTGGGCGTGGCCAGGCCCGCCATGATGGAGCCGAGCACGGCGAGGATCAGCACCAGCGGCGGCAGCAGGGCCTTGATCGCGCGGACGAAGAGTTCGCCGCCGGGGATGTCGCGCTCGGCCGCGGGCATGGCCGGCATGCTCGCCGGGCGCCACCAGGCCATGCCGATGAGGAAGAGCAGGTACAGCCCCACCAGCAGCAGGCCCGGGATCACGGCGCCGATGAACAGGTCGCCGACCGAGACGGTCTGGGGCGAAAAGATGCCCTGGTCGAGCTGGGCCTTCTGGTAGGCCGAGGAGAGCACGTCGCCCAGCAGCACCAGGATGATGGACGGGGGGATGATCTGGCCCAGGGTGCCCGAGGCGCAGATGGTGCCGCTGGCCAGTGCCGGGCTGTAGCCGCGCCGGAGCATGGTGGGCAGGGACAGCAGGCCCATGGTCACCACGGTGGCGCCGACGATGCCTGTGCTGGCGGCGAGCAGCATGCCGACCAGGATCACCGAGATGCCGAGCCCGCCGCGCAGGGGGCCGAACAGCATGGCCATGGTGTCGAGCAGGTTCTCGGCCACGCGCGACCGTTCCAGCATCACGCCCATGAAGACGAACAGCGGCACGGCGATGAGCGTCTCGTTCTCCATGATGCCGGCCAGCCGCGCCGGCATGGTGACGAGCAGGCCCGAGTCGAAGCCGCCGACCAGCATGCCCAGCCCGGCAAAGGCCAGGGCCACGCCGGCCAGGGTCAGCGCCACGGGGTAGCCCGCCAGCAGCACGACGATGACCGCCGCGAACATCAGCAGCGCGAGCCATTCCATCAGAACCGGTCCTCCGCCTGGTGGTCGGCCGGGGTCTCCCGCCCGCGCAGTACGCGCAGCGCGTGGGCGGCCTGGGCCAGGCCCTGCAGCAGCAGCAGGCCGGCCATCAGCGGGATGAAGGACTTGAGCAGGAACACCAGCGGCAGCCCGCCGGTCTGGCGCGAGCCTTCCAGGATGCGCCAGGCGCGGGCGACGTAGTCCCAGCTCTCCACCAGGATGAACAGGCAGACCGGTACCAGTAACAGAAGGGCGCCGAGCAGATTCACCAGGGCCTGGCGGCGGGGGCTCATCTGCCGGTAGAAGATGTCCACCCGCACGTGCTCGTCGTGGCGCAGGGTGTAGGCCACCCCGGCCATGAACACCAGGGCATGCAGGTAGGTCACGGATTCCTGCAGGGCGAGGGAATTCCAGTCGAAGCCGTAGCGCAGCACCACCATGGTGAACATCAGCAGCACCATGACCAGGGTCAGCCAGGCGATGGTGCGACCCACCCACTCGTTGAGGGTGTCGACAACAGCGGCGAAGCGGGCGAGTACGGCGTCCATGATCCGCGAAAGATACCGGAAACCATCCCGCACGGGAAATCCTGTTAGAACTGTACTGGGCCTGATACCAGTGTTTCGAGTAAGATGCGCGCGTTCGGCCCGGACAGTGAGGGTCGAACGCCATCGATCAATGGATAAAGACGAAAATATGGAGATTATGATGAAAGCCAAATATTGGGGTTGTGCCGCGCTGACCATGGGGCTTCTTGCCGGGGCTTCGACGAACGTTCTGGCGGCTGGGTCGGCCGGTGATAACTACGTCGGCGTGGGTTATGCGTTCCTCACCTACGATGAATCCGGTGTGCCGGAGGCGGATCTGGGTGCCCTGACTGGCCGGTTCGGGCACTTCTTCACCGACAATCTGGCGGTGGAAGGCCGTGTCGGGTTCGGTGTTGCCGATGACACGGTGAACGTGCTCGGTGTCGACGTCGATGTCGAGCTCGACAACTTCATGGGCGTCTATGGTATGGCGCATTTGCCGGTGTCGAACAGCGCCTCTGTCTACGGGATGCTGGGCTTTACCCGTGGCGAACTTACTGGCTCGGCTGGCAACGTCAGTATCACCGAGAGCGATACGGGGCTTTCCTTCGGTTTTGGTCTGGATTTCAGCCTGAACGAGACCCTGAGCCTCAATGCCGAGTATGCCCAGTACCTGGACGAGTCGGCGTATGACGTCAGCGGTTTTGCAATCGGGGCGTCGTTCAAGTTCTGATCACCCTGGCCCGCTGAAAAGAGGCGCCCCCGCGTGAGTGGGGGCGCCTCTTCCGTTTGCGGGACGATATTGCATCATGCATGGCGCATTGTCCTGACGGTTGCAGGTTTGTTGCTACAGGGAATGTGTGATTCAATCGTGAGGCGGGCGCAGGCTTCCCGAACCCATTCCCGGAAACACAACGACAAATACAAGGAACTCGCGATGAAGAACAGGCAGTTGGCAGCGGCCGTGGTTGCCGCCACGATGGTGCTGGCCTCGGGGCAGGCCCTGGCCGCCGGCAAGGCGGGCGACAGCTATTTCGGTGTCCAGTACGCGGCACTGGAGTACAAGGACGATGGGCTCAACGCCGATTTCGAGCCCGGCACCCTGATGTTCCGCCTCGGGCATTACTTCACCGACTACATCGGCCTGGAGGCCCGTCGCGGCATTGCGCTGAATGACGATACCCAGTCGGTCGGGGGCGTGGATGTGAGTGTCGAGCTCGAGAACTTCACCGGCGTGTACGGCCTCGGTCGTCTGCCGATGGGCTCGGTGGCCGCCATCTACGGCATGGCCGGCTGGGGTCAGGGCGAGGTGAAGGGTGAGTCCCTGGGTGTGACGGATACTGCCCGTGAGACCGGTCTCACCTACGGTGGCGGCGTCGAGTTCTATTTCGGCGAGACCGTCAGCGTGAATGCCGAGTACGTGGTCTATCCCGACGGCCCGGGCTTCGAGGCCACGAGCGTGAACGCGGGCGTGAACTTCAATTTCTAGGCCGGGGCTTCCGTCCCTGTAACGCAAAAGGCGCCCCTAGGGGCGCCTTTTGCGTCAGACGTACCAGGCCTGCGGGATGTCGTCGGGCCTGAGCGGCGTGACGGTCACCGGGCGGGGCTCCTCGCCCCTGACGGTGATCGCCACCTCCACGGCCTCGGCGTCCTTGCCCTTGCTGAAGCGGGCCGCCAGCCGCGCCGCGGTCATCAGGTCCTCGGCACCGATGTCGTGGCCGTCCACCAGCACCAGCGGGCCGGGGTGGCTCAGGGTGCGGATGTGGGTGAACTGCTTGCGGTAGCCCTCGAGGAACTTCCCCTCGCCCTCCTCGCGCGCCACGATCACCTTGTAGTGGTCGGCCGGGCGCAGGTGGCGGCCCACCTTCAGCAGCATGATGTCGTCGAGGTCGTAGTCGCGCTTGCCGCGGTGTTCCCACAGGTCGCCGAGTTTCTTCGCGTAGCTCTCGTCGGTGAGGAAGCAGCAGCCGCCTGCCGGCTGGGCGTAGTCGTCGAAGCCGAAGCGTTTGGCCATGGCCATCTGTGGCTTGCGGCCGCGGCCGGAGAAGTCGTGCAGCTTCTCGCGGTCCACCCAGCCCTCGCGCTCGGGCAGGGTGGGGGCCAGGTTCTTCGCGCACAGCGGGCGCAGCAGGCGGTCGTCGGCGCCGGAGTCGCGCACCACGATGCGCATGGTGTCCTTGCGCTGCGACATCGGACGCTGGCCGATCACCTCGCCGGTGATGATGAAGTCGAAGCCGTTCTCCTCGATCCACTGCCTCGCCTTGTTGACCATGAAGACCTTGCAGTCCAGGCAGGGGTTGAGGTTGGCGCCGTAGCCGTGCTTGGGGTTGAGCACCACGTCCTTGTATTCCTCGACGATGTCGACGATGTGGAGCTTGATGCCGAGCTGCTCGGCCACCCACAGCGCATTGTTGCGCTTGGGCTTTGCCTGATCCTTCTTGCGGATGGCGTGGGTATGCCCCTCCACGCAGAAGCCGGTGAAGAAGTTGATGCCCTCCACGTGGATGCCCTGCTCCATGATGGTGCGGGCGGCCAGCATGGAGTCCAGGCCACCGGAGATCAGGGCGACGGCTTTGCGTTGGGTGTTGCTCATGAGAACGGCTCGAAGGCCCTGCTGGGCCGGCTGAAAATCGGGTCGCGGATTATAGCAGACCTGGTTGATCGGGTATTGGGAAGGTCTGGGAGGCACTCGTATACCCAACCGTAGGAGCGCTGCAAGGCGCGATCAGTTCTTGTGGTCCTCGGCCACCAATCGCGCCTTGCAGCGCTCCTACCGGCAACACTTCACTTCTGTGTCCTCTGTGGCAAATCCTCAGGTGTTTCAGTGCCGCTGACGCGAGATCTCCGGTGCGAGCAGCCCGTCGGTGTATCGCGCCAGCTCGCGCCGCGCTGCCTTGCTGCCCGTGTCCTGGATGAGTTCGGCGGCCTCCAGGGCGTTCAGGGCCGGGCGTCCGTCCAGGGTGCGCATTGCCTGCAGGACCTCCATCAGCGGGACGAAGGCCCGGGCGAGATGGTGGAAGAGTTCGGCTGCCGCGCGACCCAGTTGCTCTGCCACCTGGTCGTAGGCCGACCGGCCCAGATCGACGAAGTAGCTGATGCGTACCAGGCGCTTCTCGGCCCGGTGCGGGAACAGGCCGGCAGTGAGCAGGCAGCGGTCGCCGACATCGCGCAGGCCGCTGGCACGTTCGCCCCTCGTCGCATCGAGGCTGTGCAGGTAGTCGAGGGCAACTACACGGGAGAGTGCGTCGACCTCGTGCAGGCTGCGGCCGAGCAGCATGACGAGATAGCTCTCCAGGTCCTCGTCCAGTTCACGGGCCGCGCGTTGCTCGGCCTCGCGGACGAGCCGCTGCCATTCGGCGGTGCTCGTGGGTTCGACGATGAGCCGGCTGTTGGTATCGGGCATGGCAGTTCCTCCGCGTCGTGGCCTGCCTATTTGTCTAGCACGTAACGTGCCGCTCATGGTCGGGTTATCGGCCGAACGGCTTGATTTTCCAGCCTTTCGGGTGGTAGCTCCGGGGGTCTGCCGCTATACTGGCCGCCTTTTCCCAAACCCCTCGAAGACGATGTCCAAGTACGACGTTTCGACCTTTCAGGGCCTGATCCTGGGTCTGCAGGACTACTGGGCCGGGCAGGGCTGCGTGCTGCTCCAGCCCTACGACATGGAGATGGGTGCCGGCACCTTCCACCCGGCCACCTTCCTGCGGGCCATCGGCCCCGAGCCCTGGCGCACGGCCTACGTGCAGCCCTCGCGCCGTCCCACCGACGGGCGCTACGGCGAGAACCCCAACCGCCTGCAGCACTACTACCAGTTCCAGGTCATCCTCAAGCCCTCGCCGCTTCAGATCCAGGAGCTGTATCTCGGTTCGCTGAAGGCGCTGGGCATCGATCCGCTGGTGCACGACATCCGCTTCGTCGAGGACAACTGGGAATCGCCGACGCTCGGCGCCTGGGGACTGGGCTGGGAGGTGTGGCTCAACGGCATGGAGGTCACCCAGTTCACCTACTTCCAGCAGGTCGGCGGGCTCGACTGCCGCCCGGTGACCGGTGAGATCACCTACGGGCTGGAGCGCATCGCCATGTACCTGCAGGGCGTGGAGAGCGTGTACGACCTGGTGTGGACCAGGGGCCCGCAGGGCACCGTCACCTACGGCGACGTGTTCCACCAGAACGAGGTCGAGCAGTCGACCTACAACTTCGAGCACGCCGACACCGACTCGCTGTTCGCCTGGTTCGACAACTGCGAGAAGGAGAGCCAGCGCCTGATCGAGGCGGGCCTGCCGCTGCCGGCCTACGAGCAGGTGCTCAAGGCCTCGCACAGCTTCAACCTGCTCGACGCCCGCCAGGCCATCTCCGTCACCGAGCGCCAGCGCTACATCCTGCGCGTGCGCGCCCTGGCCCGCGCCGTGGCCGAGGCCTATTACGCTGCCCGCGAGACGCTCGGTTTCCCCATGCTGAAGGAACAGAAGGATGCCGCCCATGGCTGATACCCGCGACCTTCTGATCGAGATCGGTACCGAGGAGCTGCCGCCCAGGGCCCTGAAGACCCTGTCCGAGGCCTTCGGTGCGGGGGTGATGGATGGCCTGGCGCAGGCCGGTCTCACGCCCGGGGCCCTGACGCTGTATGCCGCGCCGCGCCGGCTGGCGCTGCTGGTCGAGGGCGTGGCGGAGAAGCAGGCCGACCAGGTGATCGAGCGCCGCGGGCCGGCCCTGCAGGCGGCCTTCGACGAAGAGGGCGTGCCGACCAAGGCGGCCGAGGGCTTCGCCGCCTCCTGCGGGGTCGAGGTGTCGGACCTCGAGAAGCTCGAGACCGACAAGGGCGCCTGGCTCTCCTACAAGCTCGAGCAGCCGGGCAAGGCCACGGCCGAGCTGGTGCCGGCGATCGTGGAAAAGGCCCTGGCCGGGCTGCCCATACCCAAGCGCATGCGCTGGGGTGCGGGCGAGGCCGAGTTCGTGCGCCCGGTGCACTGGGTGGTGCTGCTGTTCGGTGACCAGGTGATCGACGCCGGCATCCTCGGCGTGCGGGCCGGGCGCGAAACCCGTGGGCACCGCTTCCATCACCCCGAGCCGCTGTCCATCGCCGAGCCGAAGAGCTATGCACCGATGCTGCAGACCGAGGGCCACGTGATGCCCGACTTCGCGGCGCGCCGCGAGGCCATCTACGGCCAGGTGCAGGAGGCCGCGCACCGGCTGGGCGGCACCGCGCTGATCGACGAGGACCTGCTCGACGAGGTGACCGCGCTGGTGGAATGGCCGAGCGCGGTGAGCGGCGGCTTCGAGAAGACCTTCCTGGACGTGCCGCAGGAGGCCCTGATCTCCACCATGCAGGACAACCAGAAGTACTTTGCGGTGGTGGACAAGACAGGCGCCCTGATGCCGCACTTCATCACCATCAGCAACATCGAGAGCCGCGACCCGGAGAAGGTGCGCGAGGGCAACGAGCGCGTCATCCGTCCGCGCTTCGCCGACGCCGCCTTCTTCTGGACGCAGGACCGGAAGAAGCCGCTGGCCGATTACGCCGAGAACCTGAAGACCATCGTCTTCCAGAAGGATCTGGGCACGGTGTGGGAGAAGTCGCAGCGCGTGGCGAAGCTCGCGGGCTTCATCGCCCAGATCATCGGCGCCGACAAGGGGCAGGCCATGCGCGCGGCGGAGCTCGCCAAGTGCGACCTGGTCACCTCCATGGTCTACGAGTTCCCGGAGCTGCAGGGCATCATGGGCCGCTACTACGCGCGCCATGCCGGCGAGCCCGAGGCCGTGGCCAATGCCCTGGACGAGCAGTACATGCCGCGCCATGCGGGCGATGACCTGCCGGCTGGCGACATCGGCCAGGTGCTGTCGCTGGCCGACCGGCTCGACACGCTGCTCGGTATCTTCGCCATCGGTCAGAAGCCGACCGGCACCAAGGACCCCTTCGCCCTGCGCCGTGCCGCGCTCGGCGTGCTGCGCACCATCATCGAGAAGGGGCGCGACCTGGATCTCGAGGTGCTGCTGAACAAGGCCGCCGAGGGGCTGACGGACAAGGTCGAGGCGAAGAAGGCCGTGGGCGAGACCTTCGACTACATCCTCGAACGCCTCAAGGCCTACTACACCGATCGCGGCATCGCCGCGGACGTGATCGACGCGGTCATGGCCCAGCGTCCCACGCGGCCGCTGGATTTCGACCAGCGCGTGCGTGCGGTGGAGGCCTTCCGCAAGCTGCCGGAGGCCGCGAGCCTGGCGGCCGCCAACAAGCGCATCCAGAACATCCTGAAGAAGGTCGAGGGCGAGCCGGCCACGACCATCGACCGGGGGCTCCTGCAGGAGCCGGCCGAGGCCGAGCTGGCCGACCGCCTGGCGGCGCTCAGCGAGGCCGTCGCCCCCGACTTCGCCAACGGCGACTACGCGGCTGGGCTGACCAAGCTCGCGGCACTGCGCGAGGCGGTGGACCGCTTCTTCGACGAGGTGATGGTGATGGCCGAGGATGAGGCCCTGCGCAACAACCGCATCGCCCTGCTCAACACACTCGGCGGCCTGTTCCTGCGCACGGCCGACCTCTCGCGGCTGCAGGGCTGACCGGTGGGGGCATGAAGCTCGTCATCCTCGGCCGTGACGGCGTGATCAACCGGCGACCGGCGTCCGGTATCACGTCGCCGGACGACTGGCAGCCCCTGCCCGGCAGCCTTGAGGCCATCGCCCGCCTGAACCAGGCCGGTTATACGGTGATGGTGGCCAGCAACCAGCCCGGTATCGCGCAGGGGCTGTACGACGTCGAGACCCTGCACGCCGTGCACGAGAAGCTGGCGCGCCAGCTCGCCCAGGTAGGTGGGCGCGTGGATGGCATCGTGTTCTGCCCGCATGGGCCGGACGAGGGCTGCGATTGCCGCAAGCCCCGGCCCGGGCTCTACCGTGAGATCGCCGCCCGGCTGAACACCCCGCTGCGGGCGGTCCCGGTGATCGGCGACTCGCGCTGCGACCTCGAGGCGGCAGCCGCGGTCGGCGCCCGCCCCGTGCTGGTGTGCACCGGCGAGGGCGCGGCCAGTATCGCCGCGGGCGGCCTGCCCGGGCACACCCTGATCGTCGACGACCTGGCCGCGGCCGTCGACGCCCTGCTGGCCGAGGAGAGGAGCGCATGAACCTGTTTCGTACCCGACCCCTGCTGTACCTGCGTGGCGGCCTGTTCTGGCTGGGCTTTGCCTCCTCCACCGTGTTCTTCGGCCTGCTCGTGACCCTGCTGCTGCCGCTGCCGAACAACGCACGCTACGCCATTGCCCGCGGCTGGCCGGCGTTCAACCTCTGGTGGCTGCGGGTGACCTGCGGCCTGAAATACCGTATCGAGGGGCGGGAACACGTGCAGGGCGTGGACGGGGCGGCCGTGGTGCTCGCCAAGCACCAGTCCACCTGGGAGACCATCGCCTTCAACCGCTTCCTGCCGCGCCAGACCTATGTGCTCAAGCGGGAGCTCATGCGCATCCCCTTCTTCGGCTGGGGGGCCTCGGTGCTGCTGCCCATCGCCATCGACCGTGCGGCCGGACGACAGGCCGTGCAGCAGCTGCTGGAGCAGGGTAAGCAGCGCCTGGCCGACGGCATCTGGGTGGTGATCTTCCCCGAGGGCACGCGCGTGCCGCCGGGGGAGCAGCGGCGCTACAAGATCGGCGGTTCGGTGCTGGCCACCGAGAGCGGCCATCCGGTGATTCCCATCGCCCACAATGCGGGCGACTTCTGGCCCCGGCACAGCCTGATCAAGCACCCGGGCGAGATCGTGGTGCGCATCGGCGCACCCATCGAGTCGCAGGGCAAGACCCCCGAGGCCCTCACCGAGGAGGTGCAGGCCTGGATCGAGGGGCAGATGCACGAGATCAGCCGGCACTACCGCGCCTAACAGGCCGTCGCGAATTCACTTCGCGACGTGCCGAGTTGAAAAAGGCAGGAAAGCCCTTTTTCAACATCCTGCTAAATACCCGCCGGTTGTGGCGTTTCTTGTCCGGCGCGCGGCCGGCGGCGATGATGGCGTCTTTCACCCGCAATGACATCCGACATGCTGCAGAAGATTCTCGAGCTGCGTGACCGCAGCGTCTATTTCCTCGAGGGTTCCTCCCCGGCCGTCTACTACCTGGTCGACAGGGACGTGCAGGGCGTGCTCATCAATACGCCGCCCTTCGATACGGCCACGCTGGAGGCGCTCACCGCGGTTGCCCCGCTGAAGTTCATCTACTTCCCCAGCCACCGCGGGGCGCGGGACGTGGATCGCTGGCGCGAGGTCAGCGGCGCCGAGGCCATGGCCTTCGAGGCCGAGGTGCCGGCCATCGACGGGGTCATCGATATCAAGCTCGACCGCAAGAGCAAGTTCACCCGCACCATGGACTTCCTGCCCATGGCCGGGGTGACGGAGGGGAGTTGCGTGCTGCGCTGCCGCAACAAGCCCGGGATCCTGTTCTTCGGTCCCGTGCTGTCGCCGGGCGAGGATGGCTGGCCGACGCTGGTCTTTCAGGAGGACGACTACTCGATGGAGAGCCGCATGTTCGGTGCCCTGGGGCTGCAGGACGTGGCCTTCGACTATGCCTTCACCGATGTCTTCGAGCCGGGGGTCACGCGGTTCGGTCCCGGCGCGGCCGAGGCCGTGAACCGGCGCATCGCCGAGTCGCTGGACTAGCGCCGGCAGCGGGTCGGCCCCGGTCTCCAGGACCGGGGCCCGGTGCCTATGAGGCCGGCGGGTCCGCCGGGTTGCCGCCCTGCCGATGCACGCCCGTGGGCGGCCCGTCGTTCTCCAGTACCAGTTCGCCCACCGGCCGCTCGCGCGCGATGAAATAGCCCTGCGCGTAGTCCACGCGCAATTCCTTCAGTTTCTCGAGTATCTCCCCACTCTCCACGAACTCGGCGATGGTGCGCTTGCCCATCACGTGGCCGATGTCGTTGATGGATTTCACCATGGCGAGGTCGATGGGGTCGGTGACCACGTCCTTGACGAAGCTGCCGTCGATCTTGAGGTAGTCCACCGGCAGGGTCTTGAGGTAGCTGTAGGACGACATGCCGGTGCCGAAGTCGTCCAGGGCGAAGCGGCAGCCGCGCTGGGCCAGGGTGGTGAACAGCCGGCGCGCATTGGTGAGGTTGGCGATGGCGGTCGTCTCGGTCACCTCGAAGCAGAGCTTGTGGGGCGAGACACCGGCCTCGTCGATCTGGCGCAGGATGAAGTCGAGGAAGTTCTTGTCGCTGAGCGAGTGGCCGGAGAGGTTGATGGAGCACAGGCCGATGCGGTCCACCGCGCGGCCCAGGCCGCTCAGCCAGCCCAGGGTGGTGCTGATCACCCAGCGGTCGATCTCGGGGGTGAGGCCGGCGCGCTCGGCGGCCGGCAGGAAGGCCCCGGGCGGCACGAGCTTGCCGTGGAAGTCGCGCATCTTCAGCAGCATTTCCATGTGCAGGCCCGGATGGTCCGGTGTGGTCAGCGGTTCGATCAGCTGGTAGAAGAGCTCCAGCCGGCCCTCCTTCAGGGCCTGGTGGACCTGCCCGACCCAGCGCATGTCGCCCTGGCGGCGCATCAGCTGGGTGTCGTCGGGGCTGTACACGCGCACGCGGTTGCGGCCGAGGTCCTTGGCCGAGTAACAGGCCGCGTCGGCGGCGCTCAGGGCCGATGTCACACTGGGCGTCTCGGACGTGATGGTGACCAGGCCGATGCTCACGCCGATGGTGAAGGCGTTGCCCTCCCAGGAGAAGCGGAAGTCGCGCACGGTGCGGCGGATCTTTTCCGCGATCTCGAGCCCCACCGTCTCGTCACAGTCCTCCAGCAATACGCCGAACTCGTCGCCGCCCAGGCGTGCCAGCGTGTCGCCCTTGCGGATCAGGCCCTCCAGGGTGTCCGACAGGGTACGCAGCAGTTCGTCGCCGGCGGCGTGGCCGGAGGCGTCGTTTATCACCTTGAACTGGTCCAGGTCGAGGAACAGCAGCACGTGGCTGCTGTCTTCGTGCCGGGCGCGCTGCAGGGCCGACTCCAGCCGTGCCTGGAACTCGCGACGGTTGGCGAGCCCGGTCAGGGCGTCGTGGCCCGCCTGGTACTCGAGCTGCATGGCCATGGAGCGGGCCTCGGTGACGTCGCGGAACACCACCACCGCGCCGGTCACGCGGCCCTTTTCCATGATGGGGAAGGAGGAGTATTCGGCGGCGAAGGAGGTGCCGTTCTTGCGCCAGATGACCTCGTCGTCCACGCGCACGCCATGACCCTGGCTGACGGCGCGCTGGACGGCCGAGAGTTCGGGGGCCACCGGGCCTTCGTCCTGGGTGTGGTGGACGAGCTCGTGCATGTGGCGCCCGAGCACCTCGTGCAGGGGATAGCCGAGCAGGGACTGGCCGGCGCGGTTGATGAAGGTGCAGCGCCCGTCGAGGTCGACGCTGTAGATGCCCTCGCCGGCAGAATCGAGCAGCAGCTGCAGGTAGTTGGTGAAGCGGCGGCTCTCCGTCTCCAGCTGGCGGCGGGCATGGATGTCGTGCACGAAGCCGTGGATGTAGGGCGTGTCGTCGTCATGCACCACGCGGGCGGCGACCTCGACCTCCACCCAGTGGTTGTTGCCGGTACGCAGGCGGGTCTCGTAGCGCAGCGCGCCATCGTGCAGCAACCAGTGCAGGCGGCGCCGGGTGTTTTCCTCCAGCGCGTCCTCCACCTCGCTCAGGTGTCTGCCCAGCAGGTCGTCGTGGGTTTGCTGCAGCAGCTCGAGCAGGGCCGGGTTGGCCTCGAGGAAACGGCCCTCGGCGTCGAGGATGAAGAAGCCGTCCGGCAGGTTGTCGAGAAAGACCGCGGCGCTCTCGCCGTCGCTGGCGGGTGATGTGCTCATCGGGGCTGACGGCTCCTCTCGGAGGTTTTGGTAAGACCCTAACACATCCGCTGTGGCGGGTGCGGGGCGCCATGGCGCCCCGCGATGGGGTTGATGTTACCGCAGGTGCGGATCAGTTGCCCGAGCCGTAGCCCTTGCCCTGACCCTGCGACTTGCCCTGGCCCTGGTTCTGGCCATAGCCCATGCCCTGGCCCTTGCCGGGACCCTGGCCCTGGCCCATCCCCTTGCCGCGGGCCGGGGGCTCGTCGGGCAGGGTCACGCCCTGTTCACGGGCGCGTTCCTGCATGCGCTGGTGATGCTCCAGGCGGTACTGCTCGCGTTCCTGTTCGGTCTGGAAGCTGCGCATCTGGTTGCGGTGTTCCTGGATCTCCTGCTCGGTCATGAGCTGGCGGCCGTAGATCACGTCCTCGTCCTGGGCGTAGAGCGGGAAACTGGCAGCAGTGACGAGCAGTGCGGCGCCGATGACATTGATCAGCGATTTTTTCATGGTGTATTGCTCCTTGTGATGAGTGGGGGGCGTCCTGATGCCCTGGTGTTCCAGGGTTGCTGAAAGTATGCGCCACTGCGGACGGGGCAAGTTTGACGCGCGTCATGCTAACGCATGATGCCGCCGGTGCGACTAACCGTCGGCGCGGATATGCAGGTGGATGCGCCCGCCTTCGATCCAGAGCCAGACCGGGTTGCCCCGGTCGAGGCCGCGGTAGTGCTGTGCGGCCCCTTCGACGGGGGGTTGCCACCAGGCGGGCAGGCGTTCACCGCGCGGCGGTTCGGCCGGCAGCGGGCGTGCTTCCAGGGCGAAGCGCGCGCGCAGGGTGGCGACTACCGCCGGCCCGGCATCGAAGCGGTAGAAGAACAGCGGCCTGGGTGGCATGCCGGTCTTGTAGCGCAGGCCGTGCGCCTCCGTGATGCCGTCGGCCTGCGGGCCCAGCCAGTGGCGCAGCTCGTGGATGGTCTCCGGCCCCTTTGTCTCGATGGGGGTGAAGTCGTGCTCGAAGAAGTAGGCGGCGTAGAAGGTCGAACCGATATAGAGCACCGGGATGCTCATGACGATGACCATCACGACCACGGCGAGGCGTTTCATGCAGGGCGGTCCTGTAGCGGCAGGTTGAAGAGGCGGCGGGCATTCTCGCAGGTCGCGGCGGCGATGTCCTCCGGGGCCACGTCGCGCAGGCGGGCCATGGTCTCGATCACCTCCGGCAGGAAGCCCGGTTCGTTGCGCTGGCCGCGGTGTGCGCTGCCCGGCTGGTCCGGGGCGTCGGTCTCCGCCAGCAGGGCCTCGAGCGGCAGCTCGGCCACCAGCCGGTGCAGGCGTCGGGCGCGCGCGTGGGTGATGGGGCCGCCGAGGCCGAGACAAAACCCCAGGTCGATGAGCCGGCGGGCCTGCTGTTCGCTGCCGGAGAAGCTGTGGATCACCCCGCGCACGCCGGGATGGCGGCGGATGTACTTGGTGACCTCGTCGTTGGCCTTGCGCGAGTGCACGATCACCGGAAGGTCGAAGTCGCGGGCGATGCCGAGCTGGGCATCGAAGTACCGTTCCTGCGCCGCACGGTCGGGATCGTCGATGTAGAAGTCCAGGCCGCATTCGCCCACGGCCACGGGCCGCTCGCGCTCCAGCCAGCCCGGAAGGGCGTCCAGGTGTTCCGGGCGGTGCTTGGCCATGAACATCGGGTGCAGGCCGTAGCTCGCGTACAGCCGCGGGTCGCTGGCCGCCACCGTGCGCATGCGCGGCCAGCTGGCGGCGGTGACGGCCGGCAGCACGATGGCCTCGATGCCGACGGCGGCCGCGCGTGCGAGCACGGCCGCGCGGTCGGCGTCGAAGGCCGCATCGTCCAGGTGGCAGTGGGAGTCGATCAGGCGCAGGGTCATCGCGGGGGGTAACGCACCAGGATGTAGTCCAGCTGCAGCAGGTTGTCGAGGTGGGCCGGGCCGCTGGGCAGCACCTGCACGTAGGGCGGGAATTCCTCGGCGAACACGCCGAAGCTCTCGGCATAGGCGCCACAGATGGTGAAGGGGATGCCCTCGCCTGCGAGCTCGCGGGTGATGTCGTGGGTCCAGGGATAGAAGTCCTCGTTCTCGATGGTGAGCGAGAGGACCTCCAGGCCATGGCTCACGATCTCGATGGGCAGCCCCGGGAAGCGGGCGCGCAGGCGCGCGATGTCGGCACGCAGGGCCGGCAGGTGCTGTTCGAGCAGGTTCTGGTCGCCGCTGGCGAACTCGAAGACGACGCCATGCGGCGGCGTTTCGCTGGCCAGCAGTACCTCCAGCTCGTTTGCCTGCAGGCCCGGTGCGGGCAACAGCAACAGGGCGAGCAGGCTGGCGATGAGCGGGCGGCGCGGCATCAGGGACAGGGGTTGGGCTGGCGGGTGTGGATGGCCTCGATGGCGTCCAGTAGCTCGTCGGAGAGCCGGATCCCGATGCTGTCGATGTCCTCGGCGAGCTGCGCCAGCGAGGTGGCGCCGATGATGTTGCTGGTGAGGAAGGGCCGGCTGTTGACGAAGGCCAGCGCCATCTGGGCCGGCGACAGGCCGTGGTCGCGCGCCAGTTCCACGTAGGCCTCGGTGGCCGCGATGCCCTCCGGGTTGGTGTAGCGGGTGAAGCGGTCGAACAGCGAAAGGCGTGCCCCGTCCGGCTTGCGGCCACCGACGTACTTGCCCGTGAGCACGCCGAAACCGAGTGGCGAGTAGGCCAGCAAGCCCGTGTGTTCGCGGTGGGCGATCTCGGCCAGGCCTACCTCGAAGCTGCGGTTGAGCAGGTTGTAGGGGTTCTGGATGCTGACGATGCGCGGCCAGCCGTGGCGGTCGGCCAGCGCCAGGTAGCGCATCACGCCCCAGGGGGTCTCGTTGGACACGCCGATGTGGCGTACCTTGCCCTGCTCGACGAAGTCGGCCAGCACCTCCAGCGTCTCCTCGATGGGGGTGGCCTGCTCGTCCAGGTCGTGCTGGTAGCCGAGCT
This sequence comes from Chromatiales bacterium, assembly GCA_014762505.1. Lineage (NCBI taxonomy): Bacteria > Pseudomonadati > Pseudomonadota > Gammaproteobacteria > Chromatiales > Chromatiales bacterium. The sequence goes on from JABURS010000032.1 coordinate 141,791, forward strand.
TGCCGAAGAAGTTGGTGCTGCGCGCCGGCCAGTGGACCTGGTAGAGGTCGAGGTAGTCGGTCTGCAGGCGCACGAGGCTGTCGTTGAGCGCCTGTTCCATGTAATCGCGCGTGAGGCGCGGGCCGCCTCGCAGGTAGTCCATCCAGTCGGCCGGGCCGGCCACCTTGGAGGCGATGACCAGCTCGTCGCGCCGCCCGCGCTTGGCCAGCCAGCTGCCGATGTAGGCCTCGGTGCGGCCCTGGGTCTCCGCCTTCGGCGGCACCGGGTACATCTCGGCGGTGTCGATGAAGTTGATGCCGCGTTCCACGGCCAGGTCCAGCTGGTCGTGGGCCTCGGCCTCGGTGTTCTGCTCGCCGAAGGTCATGGTGCCGAGGCAGATGCGGCTGACGTCCAGATCGGTGTTGCCCAGGGTGTTGTAGATCATCGCGGACCCGTCGCTCATGGATGGATCACTCATGATAACGCGACGGGCCGCGGCTTGCCGATTGCCCGCGGGCGGGGTGCGGCCTTCTCAGCCGATGCGTCCGGCCCCGGCCAGGGGCATGAGCCAGTAGCGGATGCTGAGCCCGGGCAGCTCCGCGCGCAGGCCGTCGAGCAGGCGCGCCGCCGTGGCGGCATCGCTCTCGACGTGGAACAGCACGCGGTCCTGCCGGCCCGTCACCTGCTCGGCCAGGGAGAAGCGGCCGTGCTCGGTGCTGTGGCCGAAGCCGCGGTGGCCGGTGAAGCCGCCAATGGCGTCCTGCGCCAGCAGCCAGTCGACGACGGTCTCCTCGTTCTCGGGATCGGCGACCAGGATCAGCAGGGTCGGGTTCATGACAGGGCTCCTTTTCTCGGTTCACCGAAGCGTTCGTAGAGTACGGGCAGCAGCACCAGGGTGAGCAGGGTGGAGGTCACCAGCCCGCCGATCACCACCACCGCGAGCGGGCGCTGGATCTCCGATCCCGGGCCGGTGGCGAACAGCAGCGGCACCAGGCCGAAGGCCGCGATGCTCGCCGTCATCATCACCGGGCGCAGGCGGCGGCGCGCCCCCTCGATCACCACCTCGGACAGCGACATGCCCAGTGCGCGCAGCTGGTTGAAGTAGCTCACCAGCACCACGCCGTTGAGCACGGCGATGCCGAGCAGGGCGATGAAGCCCACCGAGGCCGGCACCGACAGGTATTCGCCCGAGAGCCACAGGGCGACGATGCCGCCGATCAGGGCGAAGGGGATGTTGAGCAGCACCAGCACGGCCTGGCGCACCGAGCCGAAGGTGGAGAACAGCAGCAGGAAGATGAGCCCCACGGCCGCCGGCACCACGATGGAGAGGCGCTGCGCGGCGCGCTGCTGGTTCTCGAACTCGCCGCCCCAGGCCAGGCGATAGCCCGGCTCGAGCTGCACCTGGGCGGCCACGGCGGCGCGGGCGTCCTCGACGAAGCTCACCAGGTCGCGGCCGCTGACGTTGGCGATGACCACCACGTTGCGCGCGCCCAGTTCGCGCTTGATCTCCACCGGGCCCTCGATGCGCTGGATGCGGGTCACCGAGGACAGCGGCACGCTGCGCCCGTCCGGCAGGCTCACCAGCAGGCCGGCGAAGGCGTCGGGCGAGTTCTGCACGTCCTCGCTGCCGCGGATCACCAGCGGCGTGCGGCGCATGCCCTCGTAGATGGTGCCCACGCGCCGTCCCTCGAGCTGGGCGCGCAGCAGCTGCTCCAGCGCCTCCACCGACAGGCCGAGGCGGCCGGCCGCGACGCGGTCGACGTCCACGCGCAGGTACTGCACGCCCTCGTTGCGGGTGTAGTAGACGTCCTCCGCGCCCGCGATCTGCCCGACCACGGCGGCGATGTCGGCCGCCCGCGCGTTGAGCACGTCGAGGTCCGCGCCGAACAGCTTGATGGCCAGGTCGCCGCGCACGCCGGTGAGCATCTCGGAGACGCGCATCTCGATGGGCTGGGTGAAGGCGTAGGCCACGCCCGGGAAGTCGGCCAGCACCTCGCGGATGGCGTCCTGCAGTTCGTCCTTGCTGTCGAAGCGCCATTCCTCGCGCGGCTTGAGCAGCAGGAAGCCGTCGGTCTGGTTGAGGCCCATCGGGTCCATGCCCAGGTCGTCCGAGCCCGTGCGCGCCACCATGCCGGCGACCTCGGGGACACGGGCCATCAGGGCGCGCTGTACCCGCTGGTCGATGGCGATGGACTCCTCCAGGCTGATGGAGGGCAGCTTCTCCAGCTGCACGATGAGGTCGCCCTCGTCCATGGTCGGCATGAAGCTCTTGCCCACCTGGGTGTAGATCACGGACGCGGCCAGCAGCGCGGCCACCGCCACGCCGCCCACCTGCCTCGGGTGGGCGAGCGCCCAGCGCAGGGTCGGGGCATAGACCGCCTGCAGCTTGCGAACCAGCCACGGCTCCTCGTGGGACACCTTGCCGAGAAGGTAGGAGCTGATCACGGGGATGGCGGTGAGCGAGAGCAGCAGCGAGGCGCCCAGCGCGAAGACGATGGTGAGCGCCACCGGGATGAAGAGCTTGCCCTCCAGTCCCTCCAGGGTGAGCAGGGGCAGGAAGACGATGACGATGATGAGGATGCCCGAGCTCACCGGGCCGGCCACCTCGCGCACCGCGCGGTAGATCACGTGCAGGCGCGGCAGGCGGCGGGTGGACTGGCCCTGCGCCAGGTGTGCCACCACGTTCTCCACCACCACCACGGCGGCGTCCACCAGCATGCCGATGGCGATGGCCAGCCCCCCCAGGCTCATGAGGTTGGCGGACATGCCCACCGCGTCCATGAGGATGAAGGTGGCCAGTGCGGCCAGCGGCAGGATGAGCGCGACGGTCACCGCCGCGCGCAGGTTGCCGAGGAACACCGCCAGCAGGATGAGCACCAGCACGATGGCCTCGCCCAGGGCCTTGCTCACGGTGTGCACGGCGCGCTCGACCAGGCTGCCGCGGTTATAGAACACGCGCACCGAGACGCCCTCGGGCAGGGTGGGGGCGAGCTCGTCCAGGCGTTGCTGCACGCCTTCCACCACCTCGCGGGCGTTGGCGCCGCGCAGGCCCAGGACCAGGCCCTCGACGGTCTCCCCGACACCGTTCTGCGTGACCGCGCCGTAGCGCGTCAGGCTGCCCATGCGCACCTCGGCGACATCGGTCACGCGGATCGGCGTGCCACCGGGGGTGGCGCTGATCACGGTGTGGCGCAGGTCGTCCAGGGTGCGGATGCTGCCCTCGACGCGCACCAGCAGCGTCTCCTCGCCCTCGCGCAGGCGGCCGGCGCCGTCGTTGCGGTTGTTCTGGACCAGGGCGTCCTCCAGGTCGGCCAGGGTGATGCCCCGCGCGTTCAGGCGCGTGACGTCCGGCACCACCTCGAAGGTCGCCACCTGGCCGCCCAGGGCGTTGACGTCGGCCACGCCGGGCACGGTGCGTAGGGCCGGGCGGATCACCCAGTCGAGCAGGGCGCGGCGCTCGGGCAGGCTCAGCTCGCCGCCCTCGATGACGAACATGAACATCTCGCCCAGCGGGGTGGTGATGGGCGCCATGCCGCCGCTGATGTCGGCCGGCAGGTCGCCCCAGATACCGGAGAGGCGTTCGCTCACCTGCTGGCGGGCCCAGTAGATGTCGGTGCCCTCGGCGAAGTCGATGGTGATGTCGGTGAGACCGTACTTGGCCACCGAGCGCAGCATCGCCTGGTCGGGGATGCCGAGCATCTCCACCTCGATGGGGGCGGTGATGCGGGCCTCCACCTCCTCCGGCGTCATGCCCGGGGCCTTGATGACGATCTTCACCTGCGGGGTGGAGACGTCGGGAAAGGCGTCGATGGGCAGGCGGTTGAAGGCCAGTGCACCGAGCACCACGAGCAGCACCACCATCAGCAGCATGAACAGCCGCTGGGCCAGTGCGAAACGGACCAAGTGTGCGAGCATCATTCGCCCCCCCCGATGCCCATCCAGGCGCCCTTGATGGCGGCCACCCCGCTGACGGCGATCGCGTCATCCACCGTCAACGGGCCGCGCACCACCAGCCGGTCGCCGTCGGCGGCGATGCGTTCCACCGCGACCGCGGCAAAGCCGGCCGCGCGGCGCACGAAGACGTAATCGCCGTCCGTGCGGCGCACCACGGCGCTGGCGGGGATGCTGAAGCTGTCGGTACCCTGCGAGCCCAGCACGCGGGCCTGCACGAACTGGCCGGGGCGCAGGTGTTCGACGCCGGACTCGACCTCGACCCGCACCAGCACGGTCTCGTCCCCGCTGCTGACGGTGCCGCCGATGAGGCGCACCTGGCCGCGGGCGTTGCCGTCGGCGGTGGCCACGGCATCACCGACGGCCAGGCCGCCGAGCCGTTCGACGGGCAGGTGCAGCTCCAGCCACAGGCGGTCCAGGGCGGCCAGGCGCAGCACGGGGGCGGACGCCTCCAGGCGCTGGCCGGTCACCGCCATGACCTCGAGGATCACGCCGTCGCGCGGGGCGCGCAGGGTCAGGCTGGAACCGATCCGGCCGCTGCGGGCCAGGGCATCGAGGTCGCTGTCGGCGATACCCGACAGCTCCAGGGTCTGGCGCTGGGCGTTGGCGGCGGCGCGGGCCTCCGCGGCGGTGCTGCGGGTCTCCAGCAGGCGGCGCTCGGCGATGATCCCGTCCTTGAACAGGGCCTCGTCGCGGCCGAGCTGCTGGCGGGCGAGGCGGTCGCGGGCCAGGGCCTCGAGGTAGCTGCGCTGCAGCGCCAGCAGGCCGGGGCTGCGCAGGGTGGCCAGTGCCTGGCCGGCAGTGACGGCCTGGCCCTCGGCCACCAGCAGCGTGTCCACCAGTCCGTCCAGGGGCGCGGCGACCACGCTGGCCTGGCCCGGCGGGATCACCACGCGGGCGGCGACCAGCGGACCGGCGGCGTCGCTGACGGCGAGCGGCCGTGCCGTGGCGATGCCCAGCGCCTCGATCTGCGCCGGCGAGAAGGCGATCTCCCCGGCCGGTCCAGGATTGGCCAGGCCGACGGCGGAGGCCAGCAGCAGGGCGGTGCCCAGGGCAAGGGCGGTGAGCAGGCGATTTGCTTGTGTATGATCGGCGCGCCCTTGCGGCGGGCGTCGGCTGAGGCGATTCATGGGGCAACTCCCAGGGCTTGGTTGTAGCGGGCGATGGCGCGGTCGCGTTCGAGTTCGCGCAGCACGGTGTCGCGTTCGGCGGAAAAGGCGCGGGCCTGCACGCGCAGCAGGTCGGCGAGCCCGGTCTCGCCGAGGGCGTAGGCCTTGCGGGCCAGGCGCAGGTTCTCGGCGGCGAGTTCGTGGCGGGCCCGGGCGATGGTGAGCGTCTGCGTGCTCATGGCAATGGCCTCCTCGGCCTCTGCCACGGCCAGCGACAGCTGGCGGTGCTGGCGGTCGCGCTCGGCCTGTGCGGCGGCGAGCTGGCGCGCGGCGGCACCGTCGGCCGGACCGCGATGCGATTTGAGTCCCAGCGGGATGGAGAGCCCCACGCCCAGGCTGTCGCGCGTCTGGCCGAACCCGTCGTCCTCGCTGCGCCCGCCAACCGTGAGGACGGGGGCGCCGCCGGCCTGCTCGCGTACCAGGGCCTGTTCGGCCAGGGCACGGGCAGCCTGGGCCTGGGCCTCGGCCAGCAGTGGGTTGGTCGCGAGGTCGGCGCTCGCACGGGGCTCGGCGAGCCGGGCGGGCAGGTCGGTGGTGCCGGTGAGCGCCCGCCAGGCCATCAGGGCGTGGTGGGCCTCGGTGTGGGCGGTATTGAAGGCGGCCTCGCGCTGCAGGGTCTCCTCGCGGGCCAGCAGCAGGTCGGTGCGGGGCACGGCGCCGCTCGCGAGCAGGGTCTGCACCTGGGCCTCGAGTTCGCGCGCGGTGACGGGCTCCTGTTCGGCCAGGCGCGCGCGGTTGCGGGTGATGGCCAGCGTCCAGGCGGCCTCGCGCACCTCGCCGGCCACCTGCAGGGCCAGGGCGCGGTGACGCAGTGCGGCCTCGTCGCGGGCGCTGTCCCCGAGGTCGCGGGCGGCGCGCCGCTGGCCGGGCCGCCACAGCGGCAGGTCGAGGCCCGCCTCCCATTCGCGAAGGCCGGTGTCACTGGCCAGGCGGTCATCCTGCAGGTGCAGGGACAGGCTGGGCTGGTCGCTGACGAGGGTGCGGGCGCGGCGATCCAGCGCGCTGGCCTCGTAGTCGGCGGCGGCCAGGGTCTGGTACGCGGGGTGGCGCTGCAGCGCGGCATCGACGGCCTGCGCGAGGTCGGCGGCCGGGCTGGCCGTCTCGTCGGGCAGGGGTGGCGCGGCCGAGGCCGACAGCGCGGCCGTCAGCAGCAGCGCCGGGAGCAGTAGCGATCGGGTGAAACGGTGCATGGCACATCCTTGGGTCTGGGGAACCGGGTCCGGATGTGCCGTATTAGAGCGGGACAGGCTTAAACCAAACTGAAAGCCGGTTCAGTCGGTCGGCCAGGCAGGGGCGGGATCTGTTACGGCTAGCGCAGGAACAGCGTCAGGACGCCGGTGTAGCCATAGAGGCGGCTGTTGAAGATCTCGCCGTTGGCGAAGAAGCCGACCAGCGGGAACTCGCCCAGCACGTCGCTGATCAGGCGCAGTTCCTCGGAGTCATCGCCGAACTGGTGGCGGCCGCGGCCGAGGCAGGAGACATAGATGCCACCGGCGATCTCGCGGCCGGCGGCGCGGGTCTTGAGGTCCTCGAGCATGCGGCGCATGTCCGTGCGCGCGGTGTTGCCGTCGCGCCGGCAGAACATGATCTGCGCGTCTTCTTCCGGGTAGTCGCCGATGGCGATGAGCTTCTGGCCGGTGTCGATGCCGATGAGGTTGCGCACCAGGTAGTCGCCGGTGTCGGAGCCGGCGATGGGGAAGGCCGCGAAGATGTAGCCGCCCACCCGGTTGAGGTCCTTGGCCAGCACCTCGCCGATGTCGTCGACGAACACGTCGAGCGCGGGGCGCTGGTCCAGTCCGGCGAGGATGTTGCGCTGGCAGTCGGTGATGCGGTGCCGCGGGCCGATGGGCGTGCAGCCCTGGGTGTGACTGGTGATGACCGACACCGCCGGGGTAAGGGCGATGCCGGAGATGCCGCCCTGGCAGATCTCGCCGGCCACCTGCAGGTTGTCGCTCTGCGAGGAGGTGATGCCGCCGTTGACGAAGGCGCCGGGATGACGGCCCAGGCCCTCGACCAGGGCCGGGGTGGCGGGATTGGCCGGGTCGCCGTGGACCAGGGCGAAGGCGGTGTCGGCCGGCAGCTCCGGGGTGTGTTCGGTGGCCGGGCCGATCAGGTGGAAGCTGTCCGCCGGCAGCCGACCCGCCAGGACCGCCACGGCCGGCTGGTCGTAGTATTCATGCGCCGTCACGCTGATGGCGATGCCCACCGTGCCGACCCAGGTGTCGATGCCCGTGCCGTCCTTCAGCAGCCGCAGCAGGGCGGGCAGCTCGCGGGCCAGGGCATCGGTGGCATAGATGAAGCCGACATTGGCCTCCTCGGGCAGGTCGCCGAGCTGGTCCAGCAGCTGGCGGGCCAGCGGACCGGCGTCGGTGCCGGTGGTATGGGCGAGCGTGAAGGTGGTGGTCATAGATTGAGCATGGCTTCGGGTTCGTTGTCCTCGACGGGGATGCCGCGCGTGGTCTCCAGCACCCCCGGTGCCCGGCGTGCCAGCCGCGCGTGGTGGCGTGTCCCGATCTCGTCCAGGAACCACAGGATCTCGCTGGGGTGCACGGCCTGGCCGCCGCGCGTGAGGTGACGTACCAGCAGCTCGTCCTCGCGTACGAGGACGAACAGCGGCAGGGGCAGCTCCAGCGGTTCCAGGAAGGTCTGCGCCACCCATTCGACGGGGGCGGGCCTGCGGCGATCCACCTGGCGCAGGTCGAGGCGGAAATAGCCGGCGCCGCCGGCCTGCTTCATGAGTTCTTCCAGCCAGCTGTCCGGAAAGCCACGGTGCACGACCAGGTGCCTGCCGGCGAAACGGGCAAAAAAGGCGTCGAGCTGGGTGGCGGGGTCCGGCTTGCGGCGAAACAGCGGCATGATCGAGACGTCGTGTGGAAATGTATCAAGCATAACATCTGCCGCGCGCGTCACTACCCGACGCCCCGCAGGGGGATGACGCGCCGCTCGTCGGGCGTGCTCGGCCGGTCAGGCCGAAGCCAGCTCGCCCGGGCAGGCGGATTCCGGTAGGCTGGCATCACGACACCATCGCCATCGGACGCCTGCCATGAAACTGTTTCGCCTCGTCAGCCTGATCGAGGGCTGCTCACTGCTGGCCCTGCTGTTCGTCGCCATGCCGCTCAAGTACTACGCCGGCATGCCCGAGCCCGTGTTCTATGTCGGCATGACCCACGGCATCCTGTTCCTGCTCTATGCCGGCATGGCGCTGGGCGTCAGCCACCTGCAGGGCTGGTCCATCGGCTACTGGCTGCTGATCTTCCTGCTCGGCGTGATTCCCTTCGGCTTCCTGGTGGTGGATTATCGCCTGCGGCGTGCCATGCGTTCGGAGCTTGCAGCCGAGGCGGCCTGAATCCCACACGCCGCCTGCAGTGCGCGGCACGTGAACTAGACTCTCCGGTTACCCGAATCCATCAGGCGTTCGTGCGCCAGCCGGCGCGCGGGCGACGGCCCAGGTCATGGGCGCTGCCATCGTGACCCGGGCCCGAGGAGGCACCATGTTCACATCCACGGCAACCCGGCACGTTTTTCTCGCATGCCTTCTGCTGCTGGCGACAGCAGCCGGTGCGCAGCCCGGCGTGCTGCAGAATCCCGAATACGCCGGGCAACATCCGGACAACGTCCTTCCGCCCAGCGCGATCGACACGCAGACGCTGCCCAACATCGTGGTGGGCGCCGATGCCCCGGACGATGCGCCGCTGCCCTACTACCGGCTCGCCCCGGATACCTACTTCTTCTACGGCAACATCGCCCAGGTGGACGAACACAACCGGGGTTTCAACGGCAACGCCGGTTTCGTGGTGACCCCCGGGGGCGTGTTGGTGATAGACAGCCTGGGCACGCCGCGGCTCGCGCGACGCATGATCGCCACCATCCGCCAGGTGACCGACCGGCCGGTGCGCTACCTGATCCTCACCCACAGCCATCCGGATCATGCCTATGGGGCGGTGGCGTTTCGCGAACTCGGTGGCGTCACCATCGTGGGGCATCCCGGTGTGCTCGATTATCTCGGCTCCGAGACCCTGGCCGAATCGGCCGATTACCGCCGCGACCTGATCGGCGAGGACATGGCGGGCTTCGAGGCCGTGCGTCCCGACGTGCTGGTCGACCGGCCACGGCTGGGCGAGCCGCATCGCATCGAGCTGGGTGGCCGGCGCTTCGATCTCTACAATGCCGGCAAACACCATTCCCATGGTGACCTGGTCGTGCATCAGGTCGATGCGGACATCGTCTGGATCTCGGATCTCGCCTTCAACCAGCGCACCACCTTCATGGGTGACGGCGACAGCCGGCAGATCATCGAGGGGCAGGACTGGCTGCTGGAGACCTTCGCGGATGCGCAGCTCATGGTCCCCGGCCACGGCAGTGCACAGACCGCGCCGTTCCCCATGGTCACCGACACCCGCGCCTACGTGCAGCGCCTGCGCGATGAGATGGCCGCGGCGATCGAGAACGGGCTGAGCCTGAGCGAGGCGGTGAACCGCTCGCACTTCCCGGAATGGGAAGGCAGCCGCCTGTACGAGGAAAACCACCGGCGCAACGCGAGCTTCGTCTATCTCGAGATGGAGATGGCGCTTTTTTGAGGGCCGGGAGGAGAGAGGAGAGAGGAGTGAGGCGTGAGGCGTGAGGCGGAAGGTTTTCACCTGTCGCTCCACGCCTCACCCCTAACGGCTTACCGCTTGCTGATCATCTCGCCGATGATCGGTGCCAGCACCAGTTCCATGGTGTAGCCCATCTTGCTGCCCGGCACCACGATGGTGTTGCGGCGCGACATGAAGGAATTCGGGATCATGTTCAGCAGGTAGGGGAAGTCCACGCCGAACTTGGCCGGGTCCTGGAAGCGGACGATGACGAAGCTCTCGTCCGGGGTGGGGATGTCGCGGGCGATGAACGGGTTGGAGGTGTCCACCGTGGCCACGCGCTGGAAGTTGATGTCGGTGAGCCCGAACTGCGGGGTGATGCAGTTCACGTAGTCGGGCATGCGACGCAGGATGGTGTCGACGATGACCTCCGCGTCGTAGCCGCGCTCGGCGTTGTCGCGGAAGATCTTCTGGATCCACTCCAGGTTGACGATGGGCACCACGCCCACGCCCAGGTCGACGTGCTGCGCGACGTCGGTCTTGTCGGTCTTCACCAGGCCGTGCAGGCCTTCATAGAAGAGCAGGTCCGTCTTTTCGCTGATATCTTCCCAGGGGGTGAACTCGCCCGGGTTGAGGCTGGTGCCCAGGCGCGCGTTGTGCTCGGCGGCCTCTTCGTCGCTGTGCAGGTAGTAACGGCGCTGGCACTTGCCGGACTCGGCGTAGGTGCGGAAGGTCTCTTCCAGCTTGTCGAACAGGTTGGCGTTCTCGCCGAAGTGTGAGAAGTGACGGTTGCCGGCCTCTTCTTCCTTCTTCATCTGCGCCTTCATCTCGACGCGGTTGTAGCGGTGATAGCTGTCGCCCTCGATGATCAGCGGCTTGATGCTCTCGCGTTCGAAGATGTGTTCGAAGGCGCGCTTGACGGTGGTGGTGCCGGCGCCGGAGGAACCGGTCACGGCAACAATCGGGTGCTTTTTCGACATGGATGTCTACTCCCTTGAAGCTTGCATTGAGTCGTTGAATCCGGTGCGGACCGCCGTGGCGGCCGCCGGCCCGGCGGTTCGTGCCGGGCCCTGTTGTCTGTTTGCTAGAAGACCACGTTCAGCATGATGAGGCTGACCACGAGGAACAGCACGGTCATGATGCCGCCGGCCTTCATGTAGTCCTTCACGCGATAGCCACCCGGACCCATGATCAGGGCGTTCACCTGGTGGGTCGGGATGAGGAAGGAGTTGGAGGTGGCGATGGCCACGGTCAGCGCGAACACGCGCGGATCGGCGTCGATGCCGCTGGCCTGGGCCGCCATGGCGATGGACACCGCCAGCGGCACCAGCAGCACGGTGGCGCCCACGTTGGACATCACCAGCGTGAAGAAGGTGGCCAGGATGGCGATCGCGGCCTGCAGCACCCAGGGCGAGACGTCGCCGAGCAGCGCGAGCGTCTCCTGCGCGATCCAGGCGGCGGTGCCGGTGTCCTGCACGGCGGCGCCCAGCGGGATCAGCGAGGCGAGCAGGAACACGGTCTTCCAGGATACGGCCTTGTAGGCCTCCTCGATGCTGAGCACGCCGGTGATGATCATGCCCACGGCACCGACCAGCAGCGACAGCGACAGGCGGATGTCGATCCCCGGCACGAACTGGTCGGCCAGGATCAGGGCGACGGCGATGGCGAAGAAGGCGGCGGCATAGCCCACCTTCTGCGGGCGCAGCTCCTCGTGCGGATAGTTCTGGGTGACGACCACGAAGTTGCGGTCCTTCTCCAGGCGCGCCAGGGCATTCCAGTAGGCGTGGCAGACCAGGGTGTCGCCGGCATGCAGGATCTCGTCACGCAGGTTCTGGGTGAGGGTCTTCTCGCCACGGTGGATGGCCAGCACCGACAGACCATAGGTCTTGCGCATCCAGACCTCGCTGAGGCTCTTGCCGACCAGGTCGGAGCGCGGCGGGATGACCACCTCGCAGATCCCTGCCTTGGTGGGGATGAGGGTCTCGGAGAAGGCCTCGAGCTCGCGGCGCGTCTGCAGGCCGTTGTTGGCGGCGAATTCCGAGCAGCCTTCCGCGCGGGCCAGGACGCCGAGCACTGAGCCGGGCTCGATGACGACCTCGCGGTGGGGTGCCACGCGCATGTCACTGCCGCGCAGCAGGCCGATCAGGCGCACACGGTGGGCGCGTTCGACTTCCTGCACCTGCTTGCCGACCAGGGGGCTGTCCTTGGGCACCACCATCTCGGTGAGGTTGTATTCGAGGCCATAGACGCGCTTGAGATAGTCCATGGTGTTCTCGCCCTGGACGCCCTCGGACTTGGTGGCCGGCAGCACGTAGCGCCCGGCCAGCACGAAGTAGAGGATGCCGGTGGCGACCAGGGCGAGGCCGATGGCCGACACGTCGAACAGGCCGAACTGTTCCATGCCCTCGGGCAGCAGGTCGTTGAGCAGGATCAGCGGGCTGGAACCGACCATGGTCATGGTGCCGCCGAGGATGGCGGTGAAGCCCATGGGCATGAGCAGGCGGGACATGGGCAGGCCGGTGCGTGCCGAGATGCGCGAGACCACCGGCAGGAACAGGGCGGCCGCGCCCACGTTCTGCATGAAGCTGGAGATGATGCCCACGGTGCCCGAGATCATGGGGATGATGCGGGCCTCGGTGGTGCCGCCGCGGCGCAGGATGAAGCTCGCCACCTTGCTCATGATGCCGGTCTTGTCCAGGCCGGCGCCGATGATCATGACGGCGATGATCGAGATCACCGCGTTGGAGGCGAAGCCGTCGAAGAGGTGGGCGGTGTCGGCCACGTTCTCCATGCCGGGGATCAGGGTAACCAGCCCGAGCAGCACCATGACGATGATGGCGGCCACGTCCACCGGGACGATCTCCGAGACGAACAGGAAGATGGTGAAGCCCAAAAGCCCCAGGACCACCATCATCTGCGGCGTCAGCGTCAATGCTTCAGTCATGCCGTGCTTCCCCGAGTCGTTATCTTATGTGCAGGCGAAAAATGACGCGCATTATCCCACCGGGGCTGGGTTTTTCCAAGTTGGCCGCCGTTTGCCCCTTTGCGGGCGGGCAGTTGAGGCTGCCTGACGGCGAATCGCCGACGGCGGTGTTTCGCCCCGGCTGTGGTAGCATGCGCCGCGCCGGGTGCCGCCCGGCCTGCCCCAGAATAAAAACGCCAAAGGATCGTCCCATGTCACGTCTGTTGCGCTGCCTGCCGCTGCTGTTGCTGCTTGCCGCCCCCGCCGCGCTGGCCGCGGAGGGCGGTGGCGCCCTGCTCGACTTCACCGCCAGCACCTACGGGTACCTGGCCGTCGGCATCTTCGTCATCGCCTACCTCCTGGTCATCGCCGAAGACCTCATCCACCTGCGCAAGTCCAAGCCCGTGCTGGTGGCCGCCGGTCTGATCTGGCTGCTGGTGGGGCTGGCCTACCAGGGCAGCGAGGCCCAGGCGGCCATGCAGGGCGCGCTGGAGCACAACCTGCTCGAGTACGTGGAGCTGCTGCTGTTCCTGCTGGCGGCGATGACCTTCATCAACACCCTGGAGGAGCGCGGCGTATTCGATGCCCTGCGCGCCTGGCTGGTGACGCGCGGCCTGTCCCTGCGCGCCCTGTTCTGGATCACGGGGCTGCTGGCCTTCTGTATCTCGCCGGTGGCCGACAACCTCACCACCGCGCTGGTGATGGGTGCGGTGGTCATGGCCGTGGGGGGCGATCGGCCGAAGTTCGTGGCGCTGGCCTGCATCAACATCGTGGTGGGCGCCAATGCCGGCGGCGCCTTCAGCCCCTTTGGCGACATCACCACCCTGATGGTCTGGCAGCGGGGCATCCTGCCCTTTGCCGATTTCTTCCACCTGTTCCTGCCGGCCCTGGTGAACTGGTTCGTGCCCGCGCTGTTCATGTCGCTGGCGGTGGAGAAGGGGCGGCCAGCGCCGCTGAAGGAGGCGGTACGGGTGAAGAAGGGCGGCTTCGTCACCATCTTCCTGTTCATCGCCACCATCGCCACGGCGGTGAGCTTCCACAACCAGCTGCACCTGCCGCCGATGCTCGGCATGATGATGGGGCTGGGGGTGCTCAAGGTGTACGGCTACTTCCTGCGCCGCCACGAGCTGCGGGCCGGCCGGGAGGCCGACACGCTGTCCGGGCCGGACGAGGTGGGCTTCGAGAGCAATGCATCCGAGCTGTCCCGCCACTACAAGCCGCGCCAGAAACCCTTCGACATCTTCATCTCCATGAAGCGCGCGGAGTGGGACACGCTGATGTTCTTCTACGGCGTGATCCTCTGCGTGGGCGGCCTGAGCACCCTGGGCTACCTCGCCCTGGTCTCGGAGTGGATGTATCACGGGCTGGGCGCGACCAACGCCAACGTGCTGGTCGGCCTGCTCTCGGCGGTGGTGGACAACATCCCGGTGATGTTCGCGGTGCTGAGCATGACGCCGGACATGAGCGACGGGCAGTGGCTGCTGGTGACGCTCACCGCCGGGGTCGGCGGCTCGCTGCTGTCGGTGGGCTCCGCCGCCGGGGTGGCTCTGATGGGTCAGGCGCGCGGCGTCTATACCTTCTTCTCTCATCTGAAGTGGACCTGGGCCATCGCCCTGGGCTACGCGGCCAGCATCTGGGTGCACTTCCTGGTGAATGCCGATTTGATGTAGGGTCGCCTGATGCAGCCGCCTGCCTGACCTGGCAAGGGGGCGGCCGCGCCCGAGACGACGACGCCCGCTGCATGCGGGCGTCGTCGTGTCAGTCGTCCGGCAGGCGTCAGCGCCGCCGGTAGAGCAGGTCCCGGACGCCGTGGCCCAGGCGCTGGCCGCGTTGCTCGAACTTGGTGACCGGGCGGTAGTCCGGGCGCTCGCTGTACTGTCCGGGGCCCATCACGTTCTCGAAGTCCGGGGCGGCCTCCAGCACCTCGCGCATGTGCTCGGCGTAGTCCTCCCAGTCGGTGGCCGCGTGGAAGATGCCACCGGGTTTGAGCTTTTTCGCCACCAGTTCAACGAAGTTTGGCTGCACGATACGACGCTTGTGGTGCCGCTTCTTCGGCCAGGGGTCGGCGAAGAACAGCAGCAGGCGGTCGAGGCTCCCGTCCGGGATGTGGGCCTTCAGTACCTCGACGGCGTCGTCGCAGATCACGCGGACGTTCTCGAGCCCGCCCTTTTCCACCAGCTGCAGCAGGTGGCCGACGCCCGGGCGGTGGACCTCGATGCCGATGAAGAGCTGCCCCGGGTCGGCCGCCGCCATCTGCGCCAGCGAGGCGCCGTTGCCGAAGCCGATCTCCAGCGTCACGGGGCGCTCGCCGGCCAGCAGGGCCTTCAGGTCAGCGGACTGCGCCGGCAGGTCCAGACCGAAGCGCGGCCACAGGGTGTCCAGCGCGCGCTGCTGTCCGGGCGTGAGCCGGCCCTCGCGGCGCACGAAGCTGCGAATGAGGCGTCTTCTCGGGGTCTCGTCGGTCACCGCGCGGCTCGGAGGGCGGCTCAGAAGAAGGTGCCGTCGATGGGCGAGGAGGCCGAGGCGTAGCGCTTGCGCGGCATGCGCCCGGCGAGGAAGGCCTCGCGGCCGGCCTCGATGCCCTTCTTCATGGCCGAGGCCATGAGCACCGGGTTCTGCGCGGCGGCGATCGCCGTGTTCATGAGCACGCCGTCGCAGCCCATCTCCATGGCGATGGCCGCGTCCGAGGCGGTGCCCACGCCGGCGTCCACCAGGATCGGCACCGAGGCATTGGCGACGATCTCCAGCACGTTGTAGCGGTTCTGGATGCCGAGCCCCGAGCCGATGGGGCCGGCCAGCGGCATCACCGCCACGCAGCCGATCTGCTCGAGTTCCCTGGCCATGATCGGGTCGTCGTTGGTGTAGACCATGATCCTGAAGCCATCCTTCACCAGTGTCTCGGCCGCCTTCAGGGTCTCGGTGATGTGCGGGTAGAGGGTCTTCTCGTCGCCCAGCACCTCGAGCTTCACTAGGTCGTGGCCGTCCAGCAGCTCGCGCGCGAGCTGGCAGGTACGCACCGCGTCCTTCGCCGAGTAGCAGCCGGCGGTATTCGGCAGGTAGGTGTACCGGTCCGGCGGCAGTACGTCGAGCAGGTTGGGCTCGTCCGGGTTCTGGCCGATGTTGGTGCGGCGGATCGCCACCGTGATGATCTCGGCGCCGCTCGCCTCGATGGCGTGTCGGGTCTCGTCCATGTCCTTGTACTTGCCGGTGCCCACCAGCAGGCGCGAGCGGTACTCGACCCCGGCGATGACGAGCGGGTCATGGGTGGTGGAGGCTGCGGTATCGGGTACGCTGGACATGGGTCACCTGTGGATGCGGGCCTGTGGCTACGGGATGGCGGCCTCAGCCGCCACCGATGGCATGCACGATCTCGACCTTGTCGCCGGCGGCGAGCACGTGGCTCTCGAAGCGGCTGCGCGGCAGGATCTCCTCGTTGACCTCCATGGCCAGGCGCTTGCCGGTGAGCTCGAGGAGCGTGATCAGGCCGGCCGCGGTGAGCGCGTCCGGGATCTCGCGGGGTTCGCCGTTGAGCAGGATCTGCATGGTGTCGGGTCGTGCACGGTGTATGGGTGATTGACGAAGCCCGCATTTTACACGAAACCAGGCATCGGATTGCGTGCATCCGGCGCGCGAATGGGTATGATGGGAGCCTTCGTCCGGAGAGACACCCGTGTTCACACGCCGCATCCGACACTGGCGCTGGCCGCTGCTCGTCCTGCTGCTGTTCGTCAGCGCGCAGGCGGGCCTGTTCGCGCATGCCCTGGATGCCGATGCCCATGCCCACGGCGCGTCCTGTGACGCCAGCCTGCTCGCCCACTTCGGTGGCGCACCGACGTCCAGCCCGCCCGGCCTGGTCCTCCCGGATGCCCGTTTCGAGGCGCCGGTCGTTCTCCTCGCCGATGGCCTGTTCCCGTCGCACCATCATCCCTACGCGCCCCGCGCACCCCCGGTCTGACCTGCTGTTCCAGCCTGTCTGAACACGCACTCCGACTCCATTGGTCGGGAGTGCACCATACCGTGGATTTTTCTGGGGATTGAGTATGAAACCTGTCCTGTTTGCCGCCGCCTGTCTGGGCGGCGTGATGAGTCTTTCCACCGCCCTGGCGGCGGAGTCCGATACGGCCGCCCTGAAGGCCGAGATGGAGGCCATGAAGGCCGATTACGAGGCACGGCTGCGTGCCCTGGAGGCCGAGCGGGCGTTGCCGGCCATGGGTGGCAACACCCGCTCGCCTGGCAGCAATGCCTTCAACCCGGCCATCTCGGCCATCGTCATGGGCTCTTACGCAAGCTACGACGACGCGCCGGAACGCGAGCTGGCCGGCTTCCAGCTGGGCGGGGAGACCGACTACGCGCCCGAGGGCCTGAGCCTGAACGAGAGCGAGCTCATCCTCTCGGCCAATGTCGACCAGCGGTTCTCCGGCCAGCTTACCCTGGGCCTGCACGACGGCGAGGAGGGGACGGAACTCGACATCGAGGAGGCCTTCTTCGACACCCTCGGCCTGCCGGGCGGCACCGGGCTGCGTTTCGGCCGTTTCTATTCGGGCATCGGCTACCTCAACCAGCATCACCCGCATGCCTGGAATTTTCACGACGCGCCCCTGCCCTATATCGCCTTCCTCGGCGGGCAGTTCGGCGACGACGGCATCCGCGCGAGCTGGGTGGCGCCCACCGACCTCTACCTGGAGCTGGGCACGGAGTTCTACCAGGGCGGCAGCTTCCCCGGCGGGACCGACCCCGACTTCGGTGACGTGGCCACGGCCTTCGCCCGCATCGGCGGCGACGTCGGCCGGAGTCATGCCTGGCGGGCGGGGCTGTCGGCCCTGTGGGCCAGTCCGGCCGGCCGCGAGGGCGGTGGTCACGCCCATGGCGGCGCCGTGGGGCCGGACGTCGAGTTCACCGGCGATTCCGACCTGCTGATCGCCGATCTCGTCTGGAAATGGGCGCCGGACGGTGACTACCGTCGGCGCAGCTTCACCCTGCAGGGCGAGTACTTCCACCGCGACGAGCAGGGTGCGGTGGAATTCGCCGAGGGCGGCGAGAGCGCCGATCTGGCCTACGACGGCACCCAGCGCGGCTGGTACGTGGAGGGCGTGTACGGCTTCAATCCGCGCTGGCGCGCCGGGCTGCGCTACGAGCGCCTGTCGACGGCCAACGACCTGACGGTGCTGGGCCTCACCGCCGGCCTGACGCCGGACGAGGTGCTGGAGGAGTCCGGCCTGCAGGACGGCGACGACCCCCAGCGCTGGGGCGCCATGGTGGACTACTCGCCCAGCGAGTTCAGCCGCATCCGCCTGCAGTACAATCGCGACGAGACGCTGGGTGACAGGGTGAACAACGTCTGGGTCCTGCAGTACGTGATGAGCCTGGGCGCCCACGGCGCCCACGCGTTCTGAGGAGGGGCGATGAAGACACTCATGCCATGGCTGCTCATCGGCGCCCTGGCGGCCCTGCACCCGGCCCAGGCGGCCGGGTTGCGGGTCTTCGCCTGCGAGCCCGAATGGGCGGCGCTCGCCACCGAGCTCGGCGGCGAGCGGGTGGTGGTCACCAGCGCCACCCACGCCGAACAGGATGTGCATTACATCCAGGCCCGGCCCAGCCTCATCAGTCAGCTGCGGCGGGCGGACCTGCTGGTCTGCACCGGCGCCGGCCTGGAGGAGGGCTGGCTGCCCATGCTGCTGCGCCGGGCCAACAACCCGGCCGTACAGCCGGGCCGGCCCGGTCACCTGCTGACCGCCGAGCACGTGCCCCTGCTGGGGACGCCGGACCAGGTCGATCGCGGGCAGGGGCATATCCATGCCGAGGGCAATCCGCATCTGCAGCTCGATCCACGCCATATCGCCCGTCTGGCCCCGGTGCTGGCCGAACGCCTGGCCGCGCTCGACCCGGACGGGGCGGCGCAGTACCGGGAGCGGCTGGCCGGCTTCGAGGGCCGCTGGGCCGAGGCCCTGGCCGGCTGGGAGGCGCGCGCCGCACGGCTGCACGGCCTGCGCGTGGTTGCCCACCACGAGGACTGGCTGTATCTGGCCGCCTGGCTGGAACTGGAGATCGTCGGCAAGCTCGAGCCGCTGCCCGGGGTGCCGCCGAGCAGCGGACACCTGGCGCGCCTGGAGGCCGGGCTGGCCGGGCAGCCGCCGGCGGCCATCCTGCGCACCGTTTACCAGGATTCCAGGCCCGCCGACTGGCTGGCCGCGCGTACCGGTGTGCCGGTGCTGGCGCTGCCGCACACGGTGGGCGGCGAGGCGAGTGATCTCCAGGCCCTGTTCGAGCGCATCATCACTGCCCTGGAGGGGGTTGCGCCATGAGCCTCGAGGGGCTGGATGCGAGCATCCTGCTGCCGGCCTTCGCGGCCGGCCTGCTGGTGCTCGCCACCCACGTCCCGCTGGGGCGCGAGGTGCTGGCGCGCGGCATCATCTTCATGGACCTGGCCGTGGCCCAGATCGCGGGCCTGGGTGTGGTGCTCGGTCACGTGCTGGGCTGGGGCGGGGGCCTTGCCGTGCAGGCCATGGCCTTTGGCGCCGCGGTGCTGGGCGCGTTGCTGCTCTCGGCCTTCGAGCGGCGGCTGGCGAACGTGCAGGAGGCCTTCATCGGCACGGCCTTCGTGCTGGCGGCCAGCGCCGCCCTGCTGGTGGTGGCGCAAGACCCCCATGCCGCCGGCATGGTCGGTGACCTGCTGGCGGGGCAGGTGCTGTGGGTGGACTGGTCGCGACTCGGCCCGGTCGCCGTGCTGTACGCGCTGCTGCTGGCCCTGTGGTTCGGCCGGCCGGGCTGGCGCCGTGGTCCGCGCTTCTACGTGCTGTTCGCCCTGGCGATCACCGCCTCGGTACAGCTGGTGGGGGTCTACCTGGTGTTCGCGAGCCTCATCATCCCGGCGCTGGCCGTGCATGGCCGGGGCGGCGCCTGGCTGGCCGCCGCGCTGGGCGTGGCGGCATGGATCGCGGGTCTGGTCATCGCGGCCCTGGCCGATCTGCCGGCGGGGCCGGCGATCGTCTGGACACTGGCGGCGGCCGCCCTGGTCACGGGGCTGGCGCTGCGTGGGCGGGCGACGCGCGGTCAGTCGTGACCGCGGGCGGTCCGCCACTTGTCCGGCGGCAGGGCCGCGCATAGAATGAGCCGCACCGCGGCGGGTGTAGTTCAATGGTAGAACGGCAGCTTCCCAAGCTGCATACGAGGGTTCGATTCCCTTCACCCGCTCCACTTCATCGTTACCCTATCGGAAACGCCCCATGACGGATTGCCTGATCGTCGGCGGCGGCTTGCTCGGCATGCTGACGGCGCGTTACCTGCACGACGCCGGCGCCGATGTCCTGGTGCTCGACCAGTCCGTGCCCGGCCACGAGGCCTCCTGGGCCGGCGGCGGCATCCTCTCGCCCCTCTATCCCTGGCGCTACCCCGACCCCGTCACTGCCCTGGCCACCTACGGCCAGCAGCACTATGCCGCCCTGGCCGAGGCCCTGGCCGCGGAATCCGGCGGCGTCGACCCCGAGTGGACGCAAAGCGGCCTGCTGATGCTGGACGAGGCGGGCGAGGCCGAGACGGCGCTGGCCTGGGCGAAGCGCCACGGGCTGGCGCTGGAACGGGTGGCGCCGTCGGCCGTGGCGGAGATCGAGCCCGCCCTGGCCGACGGCCGGCACGAAGGGCTGTGGATGCCGGCGGTCGCCCAGATTCGCAATCCGCGACTGGTGAAGGCCCTGCGCGGCAGCCTGGCCAGCCGGGGCATCGACTGCCGCGAGCAGACGCCGGTCGAGCGCCTGCTGATCGAGCAGGGTCGCGTGCGTGGCGTGGCGACGCCGGTGGGCGAGATCCGCGCCGAGCGCGTGCTGGTGGCCAGCGGCGCCTGGAGCGCCGGGCTGCTGGCCGGGGCCGGGCTCGCCATCGCGGTCGAGCCCGTGCGCGGACAGATGATCCTGTTCGGCGCGCGGCCCGGTGTGCTCGGCCGCATCGTGCTGGCCGACGACCGCTACCTCATCCCGCGCCGTGACGGCCATATCCTCTGCGGCAGCACCCTGGAACACGTGGGCTTCGACAAGGGCACCACCCAGGCGGCCATGGAGGAGCTGCACGCCGCGGCCATCGAGCGCGTGCCCGCGCTGGCCGGCTACCCGGTGGTGAAGCACTGGGCCGGCCTGCGGCCCGGCTCGCCGCAGGGCATCCCCTACATCGGCGCGCATCCGGAGGTCGAGGGGCTCTACGTCAACGCCGGGCACTACCGCAACGGCGTGGTGCTGGGGCTTGCCTCGGCCTGGCTGGCGGCCGATCTCCTGCTCGGTCGCAGCCCCGTGCTCGATCCGCAGCCCTACGCGCCCGCTTCACCCCATTAAAGCCATGGTTAACAGGGGCTAGCGGCAAAAAATAGACTCGATCTAAAAAGCGCGTATACTACCTATCCATGACAGTACCGTTTCACAGCCCGGCCAGGTCGCGCGCAGAGGTGATCGCCCTCCTGCGCGAGCACGACGTGACGCCCACGCAGCAGCGCGTGGAGATCGGGCAGATCCTTTTCAGCTGCGCCCAGCACGTCTCGGCCGAGCAGGTGCTCGCGCGTCTGGTCGACGTGGACAGCAACGTCTCCAAGGCCACCGTCTACAACACCCTGGGGCTGTTTGCCGACAAGGGCCTGATCCGCGAAGTGGTGGTCGATCCCAGCCGTCTGTTCTACGACACCAACCTCGAGCCGCATCACCACTTCTTCCACGTGGACAGCGGCCGGCTCGAGGACGTGGCGGCCGACCAGGTCAGCATCGGCCACCTGCCCAGCCTGCCCGAGGGCACCGAAATCGATGGCGTCGAGGTCATCATCCGCGTACGCGGCCGCGATTCCTGATTGAGCTTTCCCCCCGCTTCTTCTATCCTTAGCCCCCTGCCAGAGCGGGCAAACGCCCGTTGTGGCGGCCATTCCCGGTATCCCGTGCCGTTGTAGCTCAGTTGGTAGAGCAACTGATTCGTAATCAGTAGGTCGGAGGTTCGACTCCTCTCAACGGCACCATTTCTGCTAAGCTCGCCCTGGTTGGTTTTTCGTCCGATTGCTCACAGGGAGGTGCGCATGCGGAACCAGGATGGTTTGACGCTGATCGAGCTGGTTGTCTCCATGGTGCTGGTTGCCGTACTGGCGGCCTGGGCCATCCCCTCTCTCTCCCATCTTCTGCAACAGCAGCGCCTGACGGTGCGCACCAACGAGCTGGTGACCGCACTGCACCTGGCCCGGACGACCGCGATCCAGCGGGGCGTGGACGTGATGCTCTGTGCCTCCGCCGATGGCATGAACTGTGGCAGCAATGCGGGATATACCCCGGGCTGGCTGGTATTCGAGGACCGGGAGCGCAACGGTCTCGTCGATGCGGGCGAACGGGTGCTGTCGATACGGCGTTTCGATGACCCGTCCGGGCCGTCCATCACCGGCAACCGCATGGTTGCCGACTATGTCTCATTCGACAGACGGGGCTACTCGCGCACCCTGGCCGGCGCCTTCCAGGCGGGAACGCTCACGCTGTGCGGCGAGGTGGGCGAGGGCCGTGCCATCACACTGAACAGGGTCGGCCGGGTGCGCGCCAGTCGGGTGCACTGCCCGGACATGCCGTCTGGAGCCTAAAATCTCGCGTTCGTCAGTTTTTTACTTCTTTGTCAGGGTTTGACATCTATAGTAGCCGGCATGAACAGACAATCCGGTTTTACGATTATCGAACTGATGATTACGGTGATCCTGATCGCCGTGGTCGCGGCCGTTGCGGTCCCGTCGTTTCGCACCATGGTGCAGAACAACCGGATTGCCACCCAGGCCAATGGCTTCATAACGGCGATCAACCTCGCGCGCAGTGAGGCCGTGAAGCGGGGGCGTGACGTGTACGTGTCGTCTGCAAGCGGCAACACGGCCTGGGGCGGCGGCTGGCGCCTCTGGGTCGATGACAACGGCAATGGCAGTGAAGACGCCAGTGAATTACTGCGCGTGTTCGAGGCGCTGGAGGGCGGCACCACGTTGACCAGCGTGAACGGACATACCGAGGTGCGCTATCTGGCGAACGGCTACATCTTCCTCGCCAACGCAGGCGACCCCGTGCCGACCTTCGAGCTGCGCATCCCCAACTGTACCGGGGATTCGGCGCGGGATATCGAGATCAACTTCGTCGGGCGTCCCTCGGTGACGCGCGTGAACTGCTAGGAGGGCGGTCATGATGCAATACAGCAATCATCCGGGCCGCCAGGCCGGTTTCAACCTCATCGAGGTGCTGGTGGCGCTGGTCGTGCTGGCAATCGGTCTGCTGGGACTGGCGAGCCTGCAGGCGAGCTCGCTCAAGTTCAACCACAGCGCCTACATGCGCACCCAGGCCATCAACCTCGCCTACGACATGTCGGATCGCATTCGTGCCAATCGCTCTGCCGCACTCTCCGGTGGCTACGAACTGGGCCTGGGTGATGGCCCTCCGGGAGCGGGATCGATCGCCTCGCAGGACCTGACGGAATGGCTCAATGCGCTGAACGCCCTGCTGCCCAGCGGAGATGGCGCGGTCTGTCGCACCAGTAACAATGCACCGACGGGGTTGGGCAGCTGCGATGGTTCGGGCGATGTCTTCGTCATCGTGGTGCAGTGGGACGACAGTCGCGGCGCGGACAGCGATGACGCCCGTGCCGCCGAGGAAACCACCCAGTTCATGCTGGTGACGGGATTATGAGCATGCTTGCACGCAATGAAGTCAGGGTGGCAGGCCACCAGCGCGGCCTCACCATCGTCGAGATCCTGGTGGCCGTGACGCTGAGCCTGATCCTGCTGGCCGGGGTCACCCAGCTCTTCATCAGCTCCAAGCGTACCTACGAGGTACAGGACGGCCTCTCGCGGCTGCAGGAGAACGGCCGGTTCGCGGTCGACTACCTGGCGCGCCATGTGCGTATGGCGGGCTATATGGGCTGCCTGTCCAACGCTGGCCTGATCACGATGCACAACAACCTCAACAATGCCGCCACGTTTGCCAACAACTTCTCGGTCGGCATCGAGGGATTCGAGGCCAATGGCACGTCGCCCGGAGACGCCTACACGATCACGGCGGAAAACCCGGCGCCTTCGGGTAACGCGGCCGGCTGGTCATCCGCGCTGGATGCCGACCTGGTCGGCCGGGTGCTCCCCGGTACGGATGTCATCGTCGTGCGCAACGCGGCGCCATCATCCGTGGCGTTGGTCGATCCGTTCAACGACAGCGCACAGATCTTTGTCTCAAATCCCAATGATCTGCAGATTGGTGACATTCTGATGGTCACCGACTGCCAGAAGGCATCCGTCTTCCAGGCGACAAATGTGCAGTCGACGGGCTTTGGTACCAATACGGTGCATGGTCAGGCGAACATGACGCCCGGCAACAGCAATTCGGTGTGGGGCAGTGACCAGGAGTACACCGAAGGCGGCGAGATCATGAAGTCGGAGATGCGCGTCTTCTATGTCGGGCAGGGTGCCAGCGGCCGGCCAGCCCTGTTCCAGCGCTCGCTGCGCAACGCCGGCGGCGGGGTGCAGCTGGTGAGCGACGAGCTGGTGGAAGGCGTGGAGAACATGCAGGTGCTCTACGGCGAGGACACGAATGGCGACCGCACGGCGGATGCGTACCGTGAAGCGGACAACGTGGCCGACTGGGGTCAGGTCGTCAGCGCACGCATTTCGTTGCTGGTGCGCAGCCCCGAGAACTCCCTTCCGGAACCCGAGACCAATACCTTCGATGTCGGTGGCGTGGACGTCGACCCGGTCGATGATCGCCGGTTGCGTCAGGTGTTCACCACCACCATCACTCTGCGAAACAGGGCGTCATGATGGCTCTCAAAGCAAAGATCTCAGGAGTGGAAGCTCAGCGTGGCGCAACACTGGTCGTCGCGCTGGTCTTTCTGCTGATCCTCACGCTGATCGGTGTCACCGCCACGCAGACATCGAATCTGCAGGAACGCATGGTGGGTAACACGCTGGACGTGAACCGGGCCTTCCAGAGTGCCGAGGCGGCCCTGCGTACCGGCGAGGCCTATCTGGAGCAGGCGGTCATCGGCCCGTTCGATGGCTCGGTCAACGGGCTCTATCAGCCGAATGAAGGTGCGACGAGCAACTTCCGGTATATCTGGCAGGACCCGACAACCGGCTGGATCACGCGACCGGGCACGCTGCCCGAGGTCACACAGCAGCCCCAGTACATCGTCGAGGAAATGCCGCCCAGGCAGGACCCGCAGGGCAGTCTGGCGGCCGACGAGCCGCTGGGTGACATCCAGTTCTATCGTGTAACCGCCCGGGGATTCGGGCAGACGACCGCGACAACGGTCATGGTGCAGTCCACCTACCGGCGCTAGGCCGCACGGGTGTGATGAGGGATCAAGTCATGCGCAAGTTCATCAAAACCGGTTTTGCCTTCGCCATCAGCGTCGCTGCACTGTTCAGTGGCCATGCCTGGTCGGGAACGGTCGCCCAGAAGCCGCTGTTTCTCAGTATCAACTCACCGGCGAACATCATGTTCCTGCTGGATGACTCCGGTTCCATGCAGTTCGAAGCCATGCCGGATGCGATTACTATTGAAAGATACATGTACCCGCGTGCCGACAGTGTTTATGGCGCCGGCGACTACACCAACCAGGTGCCGACATTTGACAGCAATGACGAGCTCAACCGCTTCATGCGCTCGTCGGCGAACAACTCGATCTACTACAACCCCCAGGTCCGGTATCGCCCGTGGTCGAAGCCGGACGGTACGCAGTTCGATAATGCGAGCACGAGTTGTGCGCCGCACAATCCATACAACACCGGTGCCGGCTGTCGGCAGTTCACCGATGTCGATGCCGATGGGGATGCGAGCACTGTCCCCAATCCTGTGAGTAACAGCGCCTACGTCCGCTGGACCAGTTTCAACTGGCTGAACCCGGGTGTGGGGATCGGGCGCAACCTGAATACGCGGACGGAGACGTTCTGGCCGGCCGTCTACTACACCTATACCGGGCCGGCCGCGGCGGGTCATTACGACGCGGCCCGCTGGAATACGGCGAACTACACCGAGACGGTCATCAATAACAAGACAGCGACCTACCCCGGTGGCCCGGCGCGTGAGGATTGCGCCAATCCCAGCGCCTGTACCTTCGAGGAGGAAATCCAGAACTTCGCCAACTGGTACACCTATTACCGCTCACGTGCCCTGCTGGCGCGGGCCGGTGCCGGCTTCGCCTTTGCCCAGCAGCGCAACAGCACGGTGCGTATCGGGTTTGCCACGCTCAACAAGGGCTTCGAGACCATCGATGGCATCTATACGCGCTCGATCGTCCGTGGTGTGAGGGAATTCAAGGACGCCAACGTGGACGCCTTCTTCGATGAGCTCTACGGTGTGGATATCCCGGCGGCCGGCACGCCGCTGCCACGCGCCCTGGAAGCAGTTGGCAACTATTACCGCAGCACCGATGACCGTGGACCCTGGAGCAATACGCCGGGTGAGGCAGGCGGTGACAGCCCCCATTCCGCCTGTCGTGGCAGTTACACGGTGGTCATGACCGATGGCTACTGGGACGAGACCACATTGAGTACCGTCTCGGGGAACGTCGATGGCACGACGGGTCCGACCATCAGCAACCCGAGTGGTGGCACCTACACCTATACACCGGAGCCGCCGTTCGAGGACAGTTATGACGAGACCCTGGCAGACGTCGCGATGTATTACTGGAGTCGCGATCTGAGAACCGATCTGCCGAACAAGGTGCCCCCGAGCCCGGCAGACGAGGCCTTCTGGCAGCACATGACCACCTTCACCATCGGCCTGGGTGTGTCGGGCACGCTGGATCCGGAAACCGACCTGCAGGGGCTGATCGACGGCAGCATCCAGTGGCCGGATGCCTCCGGGAACAACAAGGACGAACGCCGGGTGGACGATCTCTGGCACGCGGCCATCAATGGTCGGGGCGGTTACTACAGCGCCCAGGATCCGGAGAAGTTCGCCGAATCGCTGACCAATTCATTGAACACCATCCTGGGGCGTATCGCTTCCGCATCGGCAGTGGCGACGAACTCCACGCGACTCGATACCAATACGCTGATCTACCAGGCGCGTTTCGACAGCGAGGACTGGACGGGGCAGCTGCTGGCCTACGATATCCTGCCCAACGGGCAGGTGGGCGATATCATCTGGGACGCCGCCAGCCTGATCCCTGCACACGGCAGCCGGGATATCTTTACCTGGGACGATGCGATCGGTGATGGCGTGGAGTTCCTCTGGGGCAGCCTGAATGCGGCCCAGCAGGCTGCATTGAACCAGGACATGACCGGCGCGGTAGACAGTCTCGGTGCAGACCGCGTGGCCTTCATCCGCGGCGATCAGTCGGTCGAGGGCAATAATGGCGGGACCTTCCGTAACCGCGATCGCGTGCTCGGCGACATCGTCAACTCCGATCCGGCCTATGTCGGTACCGATGATTACGGTTATCGCATCCTTGACGGTGACGGTGGTGACGAGGGATTGAACTACTCGACATTCCGTGCGAGCAGTGCGTACCTGAACCGGACCAAGATGCTCTACGTCGGGGCGAATGACGGCATGCTGCATGCCTTCGATGCCGAAACGGGTGTCGAGAAGTTCGCCTTCGTGCCGAACGAAGTGATTCCGGCACTGAACCAACTGACCGATCCGGACTATAACCACCGCTATTTCGTGGATGGGGCTCCGCGGGCCGGGGATGCCTACCTGAACAGCACCTGGAAGACGGTGCTGCTCGGCTCCACCGGTGCCGGCGGCCGCTCCGTGTTCGCGCTGGATGTGACCAACCCCGATTCGTTCGATGAAACGGATGTGATGTGGGAGTTCACCAACGCGGAGCTCGGTTACACGATCGGGCAGCCGACGATCGCGAGGCTGGCGGATGAGAGCTGGGTGGCGATCTTCGGCAACGGCTACGACAGCCTGAGCCTGAAGGCGCAGCTCTTCATCGTCGACCTGGCAGACGGTTCCCTGATCAAGACCATCGATACCGGGGTGGGTGACGTCACGGTGCCGAATGGTCTGGGCACGCCCGTGCCGGTGGACATGGATGGCGACCGGGTAACGGACTACGTCTATGCCGGGGATCTGCAGGGCAACATGTGGAAGTTCGATCTGACGGCGACCAACAGCAACAGCTGGGGTATCGCCTACAAGCAGGGCAATACGCCCAAGCCCCTGTATCAGGCCTGTGCCGATGCGAACTGCACACAGCCGCGACCCATCACGGTACGCCCGACGGTTGGCCGTCATCCCGATGGCGGCGTGATGGTGTACTTCGGTACCGGCAAGTACTTCGAGGACGGTGACAACGTCGTCGATGCCTCGACCGAGGTCGATGCCTTCTACGGGATTCGCGACAACGGATCGCGCGTGTCCAGCCGCAACAACCTGCAGGAGCAGACCATCCTGCTGGAGGCGACGGCCGCTGCGGCGAATACCCAGTTCGATATCCGCGCGATCTCGAACAACCCGGTGGACTATGCGTCCAAGTCCGGCTGGTTCATCGACCTTGTCTCGCCCGTGAACGGGATCGAGGGCGAGCGGGTCATCAGCCAGGCGGTGCTGCGTAACGGACGCATCATCTTCAACACGGTGATCCCGTCACAGGATGAGTGCGACTTCGGTGGCAACAGCTGGCTGATGGAGCTCGATGCGGTGACCGGTGGACGCCTTAGCTACTCGGTGTTTGACGCCAACGGTGATGGCATCATCGATGACAACGACTTCGTCACCCTGCCGGACGGCAGCAAGGTGCCGGTATCGGGTCGTGGCATGGACGGTATCGGCAAGACGCCCGGCATCATCTCGGCCGGTGAAGTCGAATACAAGTACACCAGTACCTCGGACGGGAATATCGTGGTCACGGATGAGGCCGGTGGTGGCTCGGCATACGGCCGCCAGTCCTGGCGTCAGCTGCAGTAAGTGCAGGGAGAGATGTACATGAAATATACGGCAATGAAGCGAATCGCCCTTGTTGGCGTGCTGGTGGGCGCCTGCCTGGCACCGTTGTATGTGAGTGCAGGACCTCGGAACTACGAGGTCATGGCCACCATCTCGAATGTCGACCTGGCGGCCAAGGCGGTTTACATCGACGGCACACGCTATCGGCTCGATGAGCGCACGGTGATCTACCTGCCCACCGGCGAGATCAAGGCCTTCAAGGACCTCAAGTACGAGGACCTGCAGGGGCGCCTGGTGGGCTATGAACTGGGGCGCAGCGAGCAGGGTGGGCCGGCGATCAACAAACTCTGGATAGAAGAATAAACGGGATCGATGCTATGAGAAGACAGGAAGGTTCATGCCCTGCAAGGCAAAAGGGGTTTTCCCTGATCGAGCTGATGATCGTGGTGATGATCATCGGTATCCTGGCGGCCTTCGCCTATCCCTCCTACCAGCGTTATACGCAGGAGACACGCCGTACGGACGGTCAGGCGGCGCTGATGCGCGTGATGCAGGCCCAGGAGCGCTATTTCACCCGTACCGGGACCTACAGCACCGACCTGGCTGGCGATCTCAACTTCCCGGCCGATCCCCTGGAGTCTGACGAAGGCTTCTATCAAGTCAGTGCTGCACAATGTGATGGCGGTGCCACGGCTCTGACCAGTTGTGTGATCCTGACGGCGACGGCGCAGGGCGTGCAGGTTGTGGATGGCAACCTGACCTATGATTCCCGGGGGCAGAAGCTGCCGGCAGACAAGTGGTAGTGTCCTTTCTTCTTGGACTCTAGCAACGAAAAGCGGCGCCTTTGGCGCCGCTTTTCGTTGGGGCTGTCTGAGCCGTTCGGGTGTCAGGCGGTCCGCAATTCCCGGGGCAGGGCGAAGACCACGTTCTCTTCCAGCCCCTGCGTCTCGCTCACGGTGGTGATGCCACGCGCCTGCAGGTTGTCGATGACCTCCTTCACCAGGATCTCGGGCGCCGAGGCGCCGGCGGTGACGCCGACGGCGGTCTTGCCTTCCAGCCACTGGTCCTGGATCTCGCCGGCGTTGTCGATGAGATGGGCCTCGATGCCGTTCTTCTCGGCGATCTCGCGCAGGCGGTTGGAGTTGGAGCTGTTGGGTGAGCCCACCACCAGGACGAGGTCGCATTGTTCGGCGAGCTTCTTCACGGCGTCCTGGCGGTTCTGGGTGGCGTAGCAGATGTCGTCCTTGCGCGGGCCCACGATGGCCGGGAAGCGGGTGCGCAGGGCATCGATGACCTCGGCGGTGTCATCCACCGAGAGGGTGGTCTGGCTGACGAAGGCGAGGTGCTCGGGGTCGTCGACCTCGAGTGTGGCCACGTCGGCCGGTGACTCGACCAGGTAGATCTTTCCGCCCTGGGATACGTCGTACTGGCCGAGTGTACCCTCGACCTCGGGGTGGCCGGCATGGCCGATGAGGATGGTCTCCCGTCCCTCGCGGCTGTAGCGCACCACCTCCATGTGTACCTTGGTCACCAGCGGGCAGGTGGCATCGAAGACGCGAAGGCCGCGGGCCTCGGCCTCGCGGCGTACGGCCTGCGAGACGCCGTGGGCGCTGAAGATCACGGTGGCTTGGTTCGGCACCTCGTCGAGTTCCTCGACGAAGACGGCGCCCTTCGCACGCAGACCCTCCACGACGAACTTGTTGTGCACCACTTCGTGACGCACATAGATGGGCGCACCGAAGAGCTCGAGCGCGCGCTCGACGATGTCGATGGCGCGGTCGACGCCGGCGCAGAAGCCGCGGGGATTGGCGAGGAGTACCTGCATGGGCGGAAGCTTAGGGGGTTTGTCGGGGACGGGCAACAGTTCCCGGATGGGACATATGGGTATTCGGCAAAAGGGAATTCGCCGGCCATGGTGTCGTAGGAGCGCTGCAAGGCGCGATTGGCATTGGTTGACGTTCCTCGATCGCGCCTTGCAGTGCTCCTACGGTGCCGTTTTTACCCAGTGGCCAAGGACCTCACGCACCCGACAGCACGTCCAGGATCTCCACGCTGAAGGTGATCTCGTGGCCGGCCAGCGGGTGGTTGAAGTCCATGACGATGCGCTCGCCGTCGATTTCCTTCACGGCGGCCAGGATCTCGTCGCCGGCCGGCGTCGTGAAGCCGATGATCTGCCCGACCTCGGGCTCCATGTCGCCGGGGAAGTCGGCGCGGGTGAGCTCCTGAATGCCATCCGGGTCGTGAAAGCCGAAGGCGCTCTCGGGGCCGATGCGCAGGGTCTGGGTGTCGCCGGCCCGCAGTCCCATCAGGGCGAGCTCGAGGCCCTGGATGAAGGTACCGTCGCCCAGGGTGAATTCGAGCGGCGCGTCGCCCTCGGTGCTGTCCACCACCAGGCCGGTCTCCAGCATGACGGTGTAGTGCAGGGTGACCCGGCTGCCCGGGCCGATCTCAGGTCTTGGATCCGGCATAGCGCTGTTCCCTGAAGGGGTCGCCTTCGTTGTGATAGCCGCGGGTCTCCCAGAACCCGGGTTCGTCTTCTGCATGCAGGCTGATCGCGACCAGCCACTTGCTACTCTTCCAGAAATAGCGGCTCGGCACCAGGGCGCGCACCGGGCCGCCGTGCTCGGTGCTGAGCGGTTTGCCGTCCGCCGCGATGGCGAGCAGGGCATCGTCCGCCAGCAGCAGCTCCAGTGGCAGGTTGGCGCTGTAGCCGTCCATGCCGTGCAGCAGGGCGTGGCGGGCCTCCGGTCTCGGTCCGGCCAGGGCCAGGACGTCACGCAGGCGCACGCCCCGCCAGGGCACGTCGAGCCGCGACCAGCGGGTGACACAGTGGATGTCGCAGGTGATGTCCACCATCGGCAGCGTATTGAGCTGCGCCCAGTCGATGCGTTGCGGGCGTTCCACCGCCCCCTTGAGGGTGAGCCGCCAGTCGGCCGGCCGGATCTTCGGCCGATGCCCGAGGTCCAGCACCGGGAAGCGGTCGACCACGCGCTGGCCGGGCGGGATGCGGCCACTGGGGTCGTCCTGCGGGCGGCGCGGTCCGGGGTCGCGCCCGATGGCGCGAAGACGTGACTGCAGCCGGCGCACGAATCCGGTCATGACACTCAGGTGCGCGACTTGCGCGAGAGGAACAGGGCCTCGGCGATGAGCAGGATCGCGCCGATGGTGATGGCGGAATCGGCGATGTTGAAGGCCGGCCAGTGATAGCGGCCGTAGTAGAAGTCGAGGAAGTCGATCACGTGCCCATGCCAGAGCCGGTCGATGAGGTTGCCGACGGCCCCGCCGAGGATCAGCGAGAGCGCCGCTGCCACCACCTTTTCCTCACGCGGCAGGCGCCATAGCCAGTGGATGATGAGCGCGCCGATGCCGAGGGCCAGGGCGACGAAGAACCAGCGCTGCCAGCCGCCGGCGTCCGCCAGGAAGCTGAAGGCCGCCCCCGGGTTGTAGGCCAGTGAGAAGTTGAAGAAGGGCAACACCGCCTTGGGCGCATACAGGGTGAGGGCATGCTCGGCGTAGAGCTTGCTGGCCTGGTCGACCAGGATCACCGCCACCGAGAGCCACAGCCAGCGCAGCATCCGGATGGCCTCAGGCGAAGCTGCGTTGTTCGCCGCCGCCGGCGACGTTGCTCACGCAGCGACCGCAGAGCTCGGGGTGCTCGGCGTCCGCACCCACGTCCTCGCGGTGGTGCCAGCAGCGGCTGCACTTGGCGTGTGCGCTCTTCGACACCGTCACCCACACGGTCTCGCCGTTGCGGAGCTTCACGGCGACGGCGTCCTGCGGGCGTTCGGCCGCCGGGTGGCGGCGGGCGTAGGAGGTGATCAGCACGAAGCGCAGCTCGTCCTCGAGCATGGCCAGCAGGCCGGCGATGGTCGCGTCGTCCTCGACGTAGAGATCGACCTCGGCCTCCAGGCCCGAGCCGATGTCGCCGGCGGCGCGCACCCGCTCCAGCTCGCGGTTGATGCCCTCGCGCAGCTCGATGACCTGCGCCCAGTAGTCGGCGTTCATGGGTTCGTCGGTGTCCAGGGCGAACAGGCCCTCGTACCAGGTCTCGAAGAACACGGATTCGCCGCGCTCGCCCGGGATCAGCGGCCAGATCTCCTCGGCGGTAAAGCTCAGCACCGGGGCGATCCAGCGGGTGAGCGCCTCGATCACGTGGTACATCGCGGTCTGCGCCGAACGGCGCGCGATGCTGTCCTTTTGCGTGGTGTACTGGCGGTCCTTGATGATGTCGAGGTAGAAGCTGCCGAGCTCCACCGAGCAGAAGTTGTGGATCTCCTGGTAGATGGTGTGGAAGGCGTATTCCTCGTAGGCGCGGGCGAGCGTCGCCTGCAGCTGCTGGGCCTGGTCCACGGCCCAGCGGTCCAGCGCCAGCATGTCCTCGGGCGCGACCATGTGTGCGGCGGGATCGAAGCCGTTGAGGTTGGCCAGCAGGAAACGCGCGGTGTTGCGGATGCGGCGGTAGGCGTCGGCGGTGCGCTTGAGGATCTCGTCGGAGACGGTCATCTCGCGCGAGTAGTCGCAGCTCGACACCCACAGGCGCAGGATGTCGGCGCCCAGGCTGTTGACCACCTTCTGCGGGGCGACCACGTTGCCCTTGGACTTGGACATCTTCTGCCCCTTGGCGTCCACCGTGAAACCGTGGGTGAGCACCTGCCGGTAGGGCGCGCGGCCGTGCACGGCCACCGAGGTCAGCAACGATGACTGGAACCAGCCGCGGTGCTGGTCCGAGCCCTCGAGATACAGGTCGGCCGGACTGCGCAGGTTGTCGCGGTCGTCCAGCACGCAGGCGTGGGTCACACCCGAGTCGAACCACACGTCCAGGGTGTCGGCGACCTTGTCGTAGTCGCCGGCCTCGGCGCCGAGCAGTTCCTCGGGCTCCAGCGCGAACCAGGCGTCGATGCCGTCTGCCGCCACACGGCGGGCCACCTCCTCGATGAGCTCGTGGGTGTTGGGGTGCAGCTCGCCGGTCTGCCTGTGAACGAACAGGGCGATGGGCACGCCCCAGGTGCGCTGGCGCGAGATGCACCAGTCGGGGCGGTTCTCCACCATGCCGCGGATGCGGGCCTGGCCCCAGTCCGGCATCCATTCGACGTTGCCGATGGCCGCGACGGCGCCGTCGCGCAGGCCGTTCTGGTTCATGCTGATGAACCACTGCGGCGTGGCGCGGAAGATGATCGGCGTCTTGTGGCGCCAGCAGTGTGGGTAGCTGTGGCGCAGCTTGCCGTCGGCCACCAGTGTGCCGTGTTCGCGCAGCACCTCGATGACATGCCCGTTGACCTTGTGCACCGATTCGCCGGCGAACAGCGGCGTGTCGGGCAGGAAGCAGCCGTCGCCGCCCACCGGGTTCTCCACCGGCAGGTCGTAACGGCGGCCGACGATGTAGTCGTCCTGGCCGTGGCCGGGCGCGGTGTGCACGGCGCCGGTACCGCTCTCGGTGGTGACGTGTTCGCCGAGGATCACCGGGACCTGGCGGTCGTAGAAGGGGTGCTTGAGCAGCAGGTGTTCGAGGTCGGCCCCCTGGCAGCGGCCGAGTTCGGTGATCGCCACCTCGAGACCGAAGCGCGCGAGCGCGGCGTCCTTCAGCTCGGCGGCCAGCACCAGGCGCTCGTCGCCGGCCTGCAGCAGCAGGTACTCGAGTTCGGGGTGCAGGGCCACGGCCTGGTTGGCCGGCAGGGTCCAGGGGGTGGTGGTCCAGATGACGATGGAGACCGGGCCCATGCCCGTCGTATCCTGGAAGCGGGCGGCCATGGCATCGGGGTCGACCGCCTCGAAGCGCACGTCGATCTGCGCCGAGGTCTTGTCCTCGTATTCCACTTCCGCCTCGGCCAGGGCCGAACCGCAGTCCACGCACCAGTGCACGGGCTTCTCGCCCTTGTGCAGGTGGCCGTTGTCGATGATGCGCCCCAGGGTGCGGATGATGTTCGCCTCGAAGGCGTAGTCCATGGTGAGGTAGGGGCGGTCCCAGTCACCGAGCACGCCCAGGCGGCGGAAGTCGCGCTTCTGCCCGGCCACCTGCTCGGCGGCGTAGGCGCGGCAGTTGTCGCGGAAGGTCTTCGCATCGACCTTCACGCCGGCCTTGCCGACGCTCTTTTCCACCTGCAGCTCGATGGGCAGGCCGTGGCAGTCCCAGCCCGGCACGTAGGGGGCGTCGAAACCGGCCAGCGTCTTGCTCTTGACGATGATGTCCTTCAGGACCTTGTTCACCGCGTGACCGATGTGGATGTCGCCGTTGGCGTAGGGCGGGCCGTCGTGCAGGATGAACTTCGGCCGGCCGGCGCTGATCTCGCGGATCTTCTCGTAGCGCTTCGCCGCGTCCCAGGCCGCGAGCATGTCGGGCTCGCGCTGGGCAAGGTTTCCGCGCATGGGAAACTCGGTGTCGGGCAGGTTGAGCGTGTGCTTGTAGTCGGTCACATCAAATCCCGTTTATTGAACGTTAGGCCGGGTCGGAATACTTGTTGGCGAAAAAGGCGCGTGCGGCCTCGGCGTCGCGGCCGATCTGCGCGATCAGGGCGTCGAGCGAGTCGAAGCGCTGCTCGTCGCGCAGCCGGTGCAGCAGGTCGACCTGCACGTGGCGGCCGTAGAGGTCGCCGTCAAAGTCCAGCAGGTGCACCTCCAGGCGGTTCTCCACCCCGTCCACGGTGGGGCGCCGGCCCACGTTGGCCACGCCGGGCAGCGGTTCGCCCGCCACGCCGAACAGCTCCACCGCGAACACGCCGCGCACCGGCGAGATCTGGCGCTCGAGCTTGAGGTTGGCGGTCGGGAAGCCGATGCTGCGCCCGCGCTTGTCGCCATGCGCCACCCGCCCGCAGAGGCGGAAGGGGCGGCCGAGCAGCTGTTCGGCCGCGGCCATGTCGCCCGCCTCCAGGGCCTCGCGGATGCGCGTACTGCTCACCCGCGCCGCGCCGATGCGGAAGGTGTGCATGTTCACCACCTGGAAGCCCCGGGCCGCGCCGGCGGCCTGGAGCATGGCGAAGTCCCCCGCACGGCCCTGGCCGAAGCGGAAGTCGTCGCCCACCACCAGGTATTGCACGCCCAGGCCGTCCACCAGCACCCGCTCGATGAAGTCCTGCGCCGGCATGGCGGCGCGCCGCGCATCGAAGCGCAGGCACAGCAGCCGGTCCACCGAGAAACGCCGCAGCGCCTGCAGCTTCTCGCGAAACCGCGTCAGCCGGGCCGGGGCCTGGTCGCCGAGGAAGTACTCGTGCGGCAGCGGCTCGAAGGTGATCACCGTGGATGGCAGGCCGAGGGCGTCGGCCTTCTCCGCCAGCTGGCCGAGCACGGCCTGGTGGCCGAGGTGCACGCCGTCGAAATTGCCGATGGTGGCAACGCAACCACGATGACGCTCGCGCAGATTGTGCAGGCCGCGTATCAGTTCCATGGGCAGTCGGGCTGGGCGCGGCCGGTGGCCGACGCGGAAAAGGCCCGATTATACGTGGCTTTGCGCCGTCAGTCGCGGGTCAGGTCCGCCGGGCGCAGGCCGAGTGCCACCAGCACCGCGGAATAGCTGAGCGCACCGGCAGCGACCAGGCCGGCGAGCCAGGCCGCGCGCATGGCCCCGCCCATGAGCTCCCACTGGTCGGCTGCCGGGTTGAGCGCGAGCAGTACCGCCGCCATCACCGCCGTGGCGGCGAGCGTACGCGACCAGGTGGCGAGCCAGCCGGGCCGCGGCCGGTAGATGCCGTGCCGGCGCAGGTTGACATAGAGCAGCCCGGCGTTGACGAAGCCCGCCAGGGCCGTCGCCAGGGCCAGGCCGGCGTGCGGCGCCGGCGTGTCCGTGAGCAGCCAGGGCGTGAGGATCAGGGCATTGAAGGCCATGTTGGCGAACATCGCCGTGATGCCGATCTTCACCGGCGTGGCCGTGTCCTGGCGCGAATAAAAGCCGGGCGCCAGGAGCTTGACCAGGATGAACGCCGGCAGGCCGGTGGCATAGGTCATCAGGCTCAGCGCCGCCATGTCCACGTCCAGGCGCGTGAACTGGCCATACTGGATGAGCGTGAACAGGATGGGGGCGGCCAGCACGATCAGGCCCGCCATGGCCGGGATGCAGACCAGCACGCCCAGGCGCAGCGCCCAGTCCAGGGTGGCGTTGAAGCCGTCCGCGCTCTCCGCCGCGTGCTGCTGGGAGAGCCTGGGCAGGATCACGGTGCCGATGGCCACGCCGATCAGGGCCAGGGGCAGCTCCACGAAGCGGTCCGACAGGTACAGCCAGGTGAGGCTGCCGGTGACGAAGAACGAGGCGATGGTGGTGTTGATGAGGAGGTTCACCTGCGCCACCGAGGAGCCGAACAGGGTGGGCAGCATCAGCCGGAGGATGCGCCGCACCCCCTCGAAACGGAAGTCGACCCGCGGGCGGGGGACCAGCCCCAGGCGCCAGAGGAACGGGAGCTGGAAGGCCAGCTGCAGCACCCCCGCGATGAACACCCCCCAGGCCAGCGCCGTGATGGGGTCGGCCATGAGCGGGGCCAGCCACAGGGCACAGGCGATCAGCGCCAGGTTGAGGAATACCGGCGTGAAGGCCGGTATGGCGAAGCGACCGAAGCTGTTGAGTATCCCCCCGGCAAAGGCCGTCAGCGAGATGAACAGGATGTAGGGGAAGGTGATGCGCAGCATCTCGGTGGCCAGCGCATGCTGTTCGGGCTTGTCCTCGAAGTGAAACCCCGCGGCGAAGACGTTAATGATCCAGGGGGCGGCCAGGATGCCCACGGCCGTGACCAGGAACAGGATCAGCGCCAGGGCGCCCGCGACATGGTCGATCAGGGCCTGCATGTCCTCCCGGCTGCGGCGCTCCTTGTATTCGGAGAGCACGGGCACGAAGGCCAGCGAGAAGGCCCCTTCGGCGAACAGGCGCCGCAGCAGGTTGGGGATGCGAAAGGCCACGACGAAGGCGTCCGTGGCCCCCGAGGCGCCGAAGATGACCGCGATCACCGCATCGCGGAGGTAGCCGAACAGGCGCGAGACCAGCGTCATCGCGCTCACGATCGCGCCGGATCTGAAGAGTTTGCGGCTCAGTGGGGGCTCCATGGCATGAGAGGGCCGATCACAGGGGTTTTACCGGAAACCGGGCCGACCCGCAAAGCCGCCGTGCCGCACGGTTTCGCCGGTGAACGGGGCGTTGACATCGCGGGTGGAAACGGGCAGACTACGCGGCCTTCAGGCTTTACACCGAATTTTTCAGGAGAGTACCTTGGCCAATTCAGCTTCCGCCCGCAAGCGCGCCCGTCAGGCCGAAAAGCGTCGCGAACACAACGTGGCCCTGCGCTCGCGCATGCGCACCTACATGAAGAAGGTCGTCAACGCGATTGCCGCGGGTGACAAGACCAACGCGCAGGCCGCCTACAAGGAAGCCGTGCCGATGATGGATGCCGGCGTGACCAAGGGCCTGATGCACAAGAACAAGGCCGCTCGTCACAAGAGCCGCATGAACGCTGCCATCAAGGCGATGGACTGAGTCCCAGCCTGCAGCGCATAAAAAAGCCGGCCCTGGGCCGGCTTTTTTATGCGCGTGAGGCGTCGGTATGAAAATCCGCCTCACTCCTCACATCCCTACACCAGCACCAGGTTGTCCCGGTGCACCAGTTCCGGTTCGTCCACGTAGCCCAGTAGTGCCTCGATGGCCTCGCTGGGCCTGCCGATGATCCTGCGGGCCTCGTCGGCCGAGTAGTTCACCAGGCCGCGGGCGATCTCCCGCCCCTGATCGTCGATGAGGCCGACGACGTCGCCGCGGGCAAACTGGCCGTCCACGGCCTTCACGCCCACGGGCAGCAGGGAGCGTCCCGACTCGCGGATGACGCGGCTGGCCCCCGCGTCGAGCTGCAGGCGCCCCTTGGCACGCATGTGGCTGGCGAGCCACTGCTTGCGGGCGGCCAGGGGTTCCTGGCCGGGGGTGAGCAGGGTACCCAGGCGTTCGCCCTCGGCCAGGCGCATGAGCACGCCGGGCTCGCGGCCGGAGGCGATGAGGGTGGCGGCGCCCGAGCGGGCGGCGCGGCGGGCGGCGGTGATCTTTGTGGTCATGCCGCCGCTGCCGATCAGCGTGCCGGAGGGGCCGGCCACCTCCAGCAGGCGCGGGTCCTCCGCGGCGGCCTCGTGGATGAGTTCGGCATCGGCATGCTGGCGCGGGTCGCGATCGTAGACGCCCTGCTGGTCGGTGAGGATCACGAGCACATCGGCCACCACCAGGTTGGCCACCAGCGCCCCCAGGGTGTCGTTGTCGCC
Organism: Chromatiales bacterium; assembly: GCA_014762505.1. NCBI lineage: Bacteria > Pseudomonadati > Pseudomonadota > Gammaproteobacteria > Chromatiales > Chromatiales bacterium. The sequence goes on from JABURS010000032.1 coordinate 180,507, forward strand.
GAAGCGGATCTCGTCGGTGGCCACGGTGTCGTTTTCGTTCACCACCGGGATCACGCCCAGCCCCAGCAGGGTCTGCAGGGTGCTGCGGGCGTTGAGGTAGCGGCGCCGGTCGGCCAGGTCCTCGTGGGTGAGCAGTACCTGGGCGGCGTGCAGGCCGTGGCCCTTGAAGTGGTGCTCGTAGGCCTGCACCAGGCCCATCTGGCCGATGGCCGCGGCGGCCTGCAGCTCGTGCAGGGCGTGGGGGCGGCGCTTCCAGCCCATGCGGCTCATGCCCTCGGCCACGGCGCCGGAGGAGACCAGCACGATCTGCTTGCCCGCCTCGCGCAGGCGCGCGATCTGCTCGGCCCAGGTGGCGATGGCGGCGTGGTCCAGGCCGCGGCCGTCGTTGGTGATCAGCGAGCTGCCGATCTTGATGACCCAGCGCTGCGCGCTACCCAGCGTTGTCCTGTTCTTCGTCATGCGCCTTCAGGTACCGGTGGATGTGGTTGACGAGATCCTGCGTGCCCTCGTGGGTGGCCGCCGAGACGCGGAATACCGGGCCATCCCAGGCCAGGGCCCCGATGAGCGCCTGGCAGCGCGCATCGCGCTCGTCCTCGGCCAGCAGGTCGATCTTGTTGATCACCAGCCAGCGCTCGCGGCCGGCCAGTTCGGGGCTGAACTTGACCAGCTCGTCGGCGATGATGCGCACCTCCTCGGCGGGGTCGGCATCCGGGTCCAGCGGTGCGATGTCGACCAGGTGCAGCAGCAGGCGGGTGCGCTGCAGGTGCTTGAGGAACTGGATGCCCAGGCCCTGACCCTCGGCCGCGCCCTCGATGAGCCCGGGCACGTCGGCGATGACGAAGCTCTCTCCCGCGCCGAGTTTCACCACGCCGAGGTTGGGGTAGAGCGTGGTGAAGGGGTAGTCGGCGATCTTGGGCCGGGCCGCGGAGACCGCGCTGATGAAGGTGGACTTGCCGGCATTGGGCATGCCCAGCAGGCCGACGTCGGCCAGCAGCTTCAGCTCCAGGCGCAGCTCGCGGCGCTCGCCCGGGGTGCCGGGCTTGGACTGGCGCGGGGCGCGGTTGGTCGAGCTCTTGTAGCGCGTGTTGCCCAGGCCATGGAAGCCGCCCTGGGCGACCAGCAGGCGCTGGCCGGCCTCGGTGATGTCGCCGATGAGCTCGTCGGTGTCGCGATCGTAGACCAGGGTGCCGAGCGGCACGGGCACGAACTTGTCGTTGCCGGCCTTGCCGGTCATGTTGCGGCCCTGGCCGTTCTGGCCGCGCTCGGCCTCGTAGTAGCGCTCGTGGCGGAAGTCGATCAGGGTGTTGAGGTCGGAGTCGCCCACCAGGTAGACGCTGCCGCCGTCGCCGCCATCGCCGCCGTCCGGGCCGCCGAAGGGGATGTATTTCTCGCGACGGAAGCTCACGCAGCCGTTGCCGCCGTCGCCGGCCTTGACCTTGATGACTGCTTCGTCGACGAATTTCATGGCGATGCTACGTAGATGTGGATGAGTGCCTGGAAACGAGAGTGTACCGCGCCCAACGAAAAAAGCCCCGCGTCGCGGGGCTTTTCGGTAGCGGGCCTGGGCCGCGCTCAGACCGGCTGGATGCTGACGAACTTGCGCTTCAGCGGGCCCTTCACCTCGAAGACGACCTTGCCGTCGGCCTTGGCGAACAGGGTGTGGTCCTTGCCGCAGCCCACGTTCACGCCCGGGTGCACCTTGGTGCCGCGCTGGCGGACGATGATGCTGCCGGCGCTGACGAGCTGGCCACCGAAGCGCTTCACGCCGAGGCGCTTGGAAATGGAATCGCGACCGTTACGAGTAGAGCCGCCTGCCTTTTTGTGAGCCATTGTGTACTACCTCGACTGCGTTCTTAGCCCGAAATGCCGGTGATCTGCACTTCGGTGTAATCCTGACGGTGTCCCATCTGCTTGCGGTGGTGCTTGCGGCGACGGAACTTGACGATTTCGATCTTCTTGCCGCGGCCATGGGCCGTGACGGTCGCGGAGACCTTGCCGCCCTCGACGTAGGGGGCGCCGACCTTGACGCTCTCGCCTTCGCCGACCAGGAGGACCTTGTCGAAATCAACCGACGAACCGGCCTCGGCGCTGAGCTTCTCAACGCGGATCACGTCGCCTTCCGCGACTCGATACTGCTTACCACCCGTGGCGATAACGGCGTACATGGTACTACTCCGGAAACGGTGCTTGAAAAAGAGGCGGAATTCTAACGGGAGTCGGGGCCCGCGTCAAACCCCCTGTGCGGCGCCCGCGCCCGGCTGCCGGGCGCGGCGCCACACAGGCTTGACACCCCGCGGGGCGCTTCCTAGCATGCGCAGACCTTGAAACCGGCAGCCCCGATGGAACTGAGCCAGATCCAGGCCCTGATCGCCGACGACATGCAGGCGGTCAACGCGCTGATCGAGGCGCGTCTCCAGTCCGACGTCGTCCTCATCAACCAGCTCGGCCAATACATTATCAATAGCGGTGGTAAGCGCCTGCGCCCGCAGCTCGCGCTGCTGGCCGCGCGTGCCTGCGGCTACGACGGCGACCGCCACGTGGACATCGCCGCCATCGTCGAGTTCATCCACACCGCCACCCTGCTGCACGACGACGTGGTGGACGAATCCGACCTGCGCCGTGGCAAGGATACCGCAAACACCGTGTGGGGCAATGCCGCCGCCGTGCTGGTGGGCGATTTCCTCTACTCGCGCTCCTTCGAGATGATGGTGGCGGTGGGCTCCATGCGGGTGATGGAGATCATGTCGAGCACGACCTGCACCATCGCCGAGGGCGAGGTCCAGCAGCTGCTGAACTGCCACGATGCCGATACCACCGAGGCGCGCTACCTGGAGGTGATCCACTCCAAGACCGCCAAGCTCTTCGAGGCGGCCTGTCGCCTCGGCGCCGTGCTCGCCGGCCAGCCGGCGGCGGTGGAGAACGACCTGGCGGCCTATGGCATGCACCTGGGCACGGCCTTCCAGCTCATCGACGACGTGCTGGACTACTCGGCCTCGGCCGATGAGATGGGCAAGAACGTCGGTGACGACCTGGCCGAGGGCAAGCCCACCCTGCCGCTGATCCACGCCATGCGCCAGGGCACGCCGGCGCAGGCCCGCGTGGTGCGCGAGGCCATCGAACAGGGCGGCCTGGAGCGCATCGACGAGGTCATGGCGGCCATTGAATCGACGGGGGCAATCGAGTACACTGCCGCGTCTGCGCGATCGGAGGCCGAACAGGCCATCGCGCGACTGGCCTCCCTGCCGGCTTCACCCTACAGGGAGGCGCTGGCCGCCCTGGCGGAATTCTCCGTCAACCGCAGCCACTGACTGACCACGGGCATTAGCGCAGCCTGGTAGCGCACTTCGTTCGGGACGAAGGGGTCGCAGGTTCAAATCCTGCATGCCCGACCAATTCCAAAGGCCACCCAGCGGGTGGCCTTTGTCATTTACGGTGCCGGTTTTCCCCGGGGGTGATCCGGGGTAGACTGGCAGGCATTCCGAAAAATCAGTGAGTTAGCCGTGAGCAAGGGTACGCTTTACGTGATCTCCGCGCCCTCCGGGGCAGGCAAGACCAGTCTGGTGCGGGCGCTGGTCGCACGACTCGACGGCGTGGCCGCCTCGGTCTCGCACACCACCCGGGCCATGCGTCCGGGCGAAGAGGACGGCGTGCATTATCACTTCGTCGACCGCGCGTGTTTCCTGAAGATGGTCGAGGCCGGCGACTTCCTCGAACACGCCCAGGTCTTCGACAACTACTACGGCACCTCACAGCAGGCCGTCGAAGACCAGCTGCGCGCCGGTCAGGACGTGATCCTCGAGATCGACTGGCAGGGCGCGGAGCAGGTGCGTCGCCTGATGCCGGACTGCGAGACCGTCTTCATCCTGCCGCCCTCGCGCGAGGAGCTGGAGCGGCGCCTGCGCGGGCGCGGCCAGGACGGCGACGAGGTGATCGCGCGGCGCATGCGCGATGCCGTCAACGAGATGTCGCACTACCCCGAGTTCGATTACCTCGTCATCAACGAGGTCTTCGAGGAGGCGCTGGACGAACTGCAGGCGATCTTCGTCGCCAATCGCCAGCGGCTCGCCCGCCAGCAGGCCGAGCACGAGGGCCTGCTGCGCGCGCTGCTGGCCTGAACCGGCCTGCATCCTATAGAATCAACGGTTCGCCGTCGAAAAACGGCCCGCACTTTTCAGGAGTAACCCATGGCCCGTATCACCGTCGAAGACTGTCTCGAAAACGTGGAAAACCGCTTCGAGCTCGTACTGGTCGCCAGCAAGCGCGCCCGCCAGATCTCCCTGGGGCATCAGCCGCACGTGGAGCTGGAGAACGACAAGCCCACCGTCCTCGCCCTGCGCGAGATCGCCGAGGGCCTGATCGGCAAGAGCGTGCTCGACGAGGTCGACGCCCGTGAACACGCCCCCGTCGAGCAGGGCGTGAGCGAGGACGAGGTGCGGGCCGAGATCTGAAGGCCCGCCCCCCTGTATGGCCGAGAGCGCGACCACCGGTTTCCTGAGTCCCCAGAACCCCAAGGACACCACGCGGTTTCTGGTCAGCGACCTGTGCTCGATTCTCGAGACCTATCTCGACCCCGATCAGATCAGTGAGGTCTACCGCGCCTACCTCTTCGGCGCCGAGGCACACGAAGGGCAGACGCGCCAGTCCGGCGAGCCCTACATCTACCACCCCATCGCCGTGGCCAAGACCCTGGCCGAGATGCGCATGGATCACCACAGCCTCGTGGCGGCGATCCTGCATGATGTCATGGAGGACACGGCCACCGCCAAGGAACAGCTCGAACGCGAGTTCGGCGCCGAGGTGGCGGAGCTGGTGGACGGTGTCAGCAAGCTGACCCATCTGCACTTCGAATCCAAGGCCGAGGCCCAGGCCGAGAACTTCCGCAAGATGATGCTGGCCATGGTGCGCGACGTGCGCGTGATGATGGTCAAGCTCGCCGACCGCCTGCACAACATGCGCACGGTCGGCGCCCTGCGCCCCGACAAGCGTCGCCGCATCGCCCGCGAGACGCTCGAGATCTACGCCCCCATCGCCCAGCGCCTGGGCATGAACGCCATGCGCCGCGAGCTGGAGCTGCTGGGCTTTCGCGCCTACTGGCCGCAGCGCTATGCCACCCTGGAGCGCGCCGTGCAGCGCGCCCGCGGCCACCGCAAGGAGGTGCTGCAGCGCATCGAGGCCTCGGTGGTCAACCGCATGGAGGAGGCCGGGGTGGTGGCGCGCATCATCGGCCGCGAGAAGAACCTCTACAGCATCTACAAGAAGATGCGCGAGAAGGGCCTGTCCTTCGCCGATGTCTTCGATGTCTATGCCATCCGTATCATCGTCGAGGACGTCGACACCTGTTATCGCTGCCTGGGCATCATGCACAACCTCTACAAGCCGGTGCCGGGACGCTTCAAGGACTACATCGCCATCCCCAAGGCCAATGGCTACCAGTCGTTGCATACCACCCTGTTCGGGCCGCACGGCATCCCGCTGGAGATCCAGATCCGCACCGAGGAGATGGATCACGTCGCCGAGTCCGGCATCGCCGCGCACTGGCTGTACAAGAGCGGCGACCGCCATTCCGCCACCGCCCAGGCACGCGCCCGCGAGTGGATGAAGACCGTGCTGGAGATGCAGCAGAGCGCGGGCGACAGCATCGAGTTCCTGGAGAACATCAAGGTCGACCTGTTCCCGGACGAGGTCTACGTCTTCACGCCCAAGGGCGACATCATGGAGCTGCCGCGCGGCGCCACCCCGGTGGACTTCGCCTATGCCGTGCACTCGGACATCGGCAACTCCTGCGTGGCCGCCAAGATCGACCGTCAGCTGGCGCCGCTGTCCACCCAGCTCGAGAGCGGGCAGGCGGTGGAGGTCATCACCGCGCCCAATGCCCGGCCCAACCCCGCCTGGCTCGGCTTCGTCGTCACGGGCAAGGCCCGCGCCAACATCCGCCACCATCTCAAGAACCTGAAGGAGGACGAGGCCGGGGTGCTGGGCCGCCGCCTGCTGGAAAAGGCCCTGACCTCGCTCGGGCGCTCGCTGGACGGCGTGGACGAGGTGCAGATGCACGCCCTGCTGGAGGAGTTCGGCATCCCGGATGTCGCACGTCTCTACGAGGACATCGGACTCGGCACCCGCATGGCCCCGCTGGTGGCGCGCCGCCTGGTCGGCGACGCGGAGGTCCCCGCCGACGGCAAGCGCGCGCCGCTCGCCATCCGCGGCACCGAGGGCATGGTGGTGAGCTTTGCCAAGTGTTGCTACCCGATCCCGGGCGACCCCATCGTCGGCGTGATGAGCACCGGGCGCGGGATGGTCATCCACCGCGAGGGCTGCCGCAACGTCGCCGAGTTCCGCGACAACCCGGACAAGTGGGTGCCGTTGCAGTGGTCGGACGACATCGATCGCGAGTTCACCGCCTCCGTGCGCGTGCAAAGCGCCAACCAGCGCGGCGTGCTGGCCACGCTGGCCAGCAAGATCGCCAGCATGGACGCCAACATCGAGAACGTCTCCTTCGAGGAGCGCGACGCCACCACCACCACCATCACCTTCCTGCTCTCGGTCCGCGACCGCCGGCACCTGGCGCGCATCATGCGCAGCATCCGCAACGCCCCGGCCGTGATGAAGATCGCCCGCGCCCGCGGCTGACCCCGTTCGGGCACTTACAGCCGGCGCCCGATCCGGTATTCTCTGATGCCACATTCTTGACGCACCCACAGCACTTCCCAAGGAGCACCCATGGCGCGCGACATCATCTCCACGGACAAGGCCCCCAAGGCCATCGGCACCTATTCGCAGGCGGTGAGGGTCGACAACACCGTCTACATCTCCGGGCAGATCCCGCTCATCCCCGAGACCATGGCGCTGGTGGAGGGCGACATGGACGCCCAGATCCGTCGCGTCTTCGACAACCTCGCGGCCGTGGCGGAGGCCGCCGGCGGCCGGCTTGCCGACATCGTCAAGCTCAACATCTTCCTCACCGACCTCGCGCACTTCCCGCTGGTCAACCAGGTGATGGCCGAGTACTTCGCCGAACCCTATCCGGCGCGTGCCGCCATCGGCGTGGCCAGCCTGCCCAAGGGCGCCGGCGTGGAGATGGACGCCATCCTGCACCTCGGCCGGGCATGAAAGCGCCGGCCGGCCGCAGCGCGGCCCGGTCGGTCGTGTAACTCAAGAATTAGAAAACATTAATATGGCCGTAGTGCACCCGTAACAAACCCCCTCTGTTAGGGGCCAGAAGGAATGAGATACCCGGGTTAATGTGGGTTGGCGTGGGTTGATGTGAGCGGAAGCCACGCATGGCGCGGGATTCAGCAGCTTGCCGGTCGGCGAACGCTGGCGGGTGATAGTTTGAGACATTGACCTGGTGAGCGCCAGTTGTGCCGCTAGAAGTGCGACAAGGCGCGGCGGCGCATTCAGGGCGTTTAACAGCGTTTACGGAACACCGCGCATAAAGGTGGGTTACCAGCTGTTTAAGGGTGCGCACCTGGCGGCGCAGTGAGCGCAGCTCCTGGTGGAGGGCGCGATCGCTGGCGCGCCGGCCGTGGCTGCCGTCGCCATCCTCCCTATCTTCCCGCCGCCGGCGCGGATGGTCGCCGATGATGACCGTGTTGTTGTCGCCCGTGATGTCGCCCACCGTGATGTTGATTGAGCCACCCCGGTCGTCCTGCCTGGCCTGTCCCTGGTCCAGTATGTCTTGGATCTCCTTTGTTACCTCGTCTGTCATGAATCCCCCGCGCTGCCGCTACCTATAGGCGGCCAAGTCTATGATATTGCTTACTGTGTCGTGGTCTGGTTGCTCGCCCTTGCTGGCGAAGTGGCGATACAGCACCCGCACCAGGCGGGCCTGGGCGGCCGGCTCCAGGCGCAGGCCGCGCCGCTGCAGCTCCTCGAAGGTGGTGCGCGTCACGTGCTCCAGCAGGTCCAGGTCGATGCCGCTTGCCGGGCCGGAGGGCGCCTGCAGGTCCTTCAGCAGCGACGGCCCCTCGCCTGTAAGCACCCAGTTCGCGTTATAGCCTGCACGCATCAAGGCGCACAGGAACTCAGAGTCCGGCTTCCTCTCCCCTCGCTCATAGCCGCCCAGGGTGTTCTTGTGGACGCCCAGGTCTCTGGCGAACGCTGCCTGGCTTTTATGACCGCGAATTTGAACAAGTCGGCCCCCGATCTCGGTTGTCACTTCGCACCCCCAAAGCTACAACCACGGGTTGTCACTTCTCGAAAGGTTGTAGCTTCCATAGTTTCACCTGTTAAAACAGTTACTTAGAGCTATTAGGCACGCCCAACCGCGCACGGCCAAAGCTACAACCGAAATCTCGGTTGACGTGACCGCAATATTGGTTCAATATTTAAGTCATGCAGTAACCCAACGAGCGAAAAAGAGCCTTACTACATGACTAAACGCACCTCGCCAAAAAAAGCCAGCCTCAAGGACTGGCACCGCGCCGACATCGTGGCCGCACTGCGTAAGGCCGGTTGGAGTCTGCGCCGGTTGGCGACCCACCACGGCTATGCCTCCCCGACCACGTTGTCGGTCGCCATGGAGCGCCCTTGGCCAAAAGGCCAGCAGCTGATTGCGGACGCCATCGGCATCGATCCGGCCGAGATCTGGCCGAGCCGTTACCAGGGTAAGGATACCACTCAGGCCCGCAAAGGGCATCGGGATTCAGCGGAAAGGAAGGCCGCATGATTCTGACTCCGTTGCTGTTTTGTTCTCAGCTTAGGCCCGCCCCTGGCGCCCGCCTAGGTGCAGAGCGGGGCGGCGTTTGGAGTGCTGTCTGGACGAGGGGGTACAAATGACACGATGGCCGGCCAGTTGTTGCATCGCAAGGGTGACCCCCTGCAGTACGTCCGCCGCCTCGGCCTCGCCCCGATAGAAGCGGGTCAGCAGCGACAAGGACGCCGCCGGCACACATCGCCATGCTGGCCAATATGGTGGCGGGCGCGTTCGGCTGCGAGATCGTCTACGCGCCGCAGTACGACGGCCAGCGCCGCCTCCTGCTCTTTGATGCGGGCTTCCCGCGCCTCCATCTCCGGGTCGATGGCCAGCGAGCCCGCCGCCACGATGGCGTCGGTCGCCGCCCACAGCCAGGTCGGGCTGGTCCTTGGCGGAATCCACCCCGGCCACCTCGTGCAGCATCAGCCGGTACCCGTCCTTGGCGGTTCGACCCACATAGCCCGGCACCAGGGCGGCCAGTTCCACCAGGTCACCAGGGCCAGCGCCACCAGGGCAACCAGCAGCCAGGGACTGGCACGGAGAATGGGGGAAGGTGCCCTTGGCGGTGGGCTGGCCGAACTTGTCCAGGAACACCAGCCACAGGCGCAGGCCGTTGCGCTTGAAGAACACCGGCCAGTACAGCCTGGGCGTAGAGGTCGCCTCGCCGCACCTTGGTGGCCCGCTTCACTGGGTGAAAGAGATCCCGCTGACTACCCGCACATAAACGCGGCCATAGACGCCATGGTCGCCATCCGCATGGGGCAGCACCCGGATCCGCGGATCACCATGCGCAACGTCATTAAAAACCGCGACCTGGCGGTGCTCATCCTCCTGGACCTGTCCGAGTCCACCAACGAGACGGTGACGGGTACGGAGAAGACGGTGCTGGAGCTGACCCGCGAGGCCTGCGCGCTGGTGGCCACCGCCATCGACGGCATCGGCGACCCCTTCGCCATTCACGGCTTCTGCTCCGACGGGCGCCACGACGTGCAGTACTTCCGTTTCAAGGACTTCAAACAGAAGTGGGGCGATGAGGTGAAGGCCAGGCTGGCGGGGATGCGCGGGGCGCTGTCCACGCGTATGGGCGCGGCCATGCGCCACGCCGCCCGGCATCTGCTGCGCCAGCCAGAGCGCCGCAAGCTGCTGCTGGTGGTCACGGACGGGGAACCGGCGGACATCGACGAGCGCGATCCTCAGCATCTGCGCCACGACACCAAGAAGGCTGTGGAGGAACTCTATGCCAGGGGCGTGATGAGCTACTGCCTCACCCTGGACCCTAACGCCGACAGTTACGTCAAGCGCATCTTCGGCGCCAACAACTACACGATCATCGACCACGTGCAGCGCCTGCCGGAGAAGCTGCCCGTGCTGTTCGCCACCCTGACCTCCTGAGCCGCGCCGCGGCGTCTTTGCCCTGCGCAAAGAGAACCCGGCCTGGCGGCCGGGTAAGACTCACTAGAGGAGGAAGTGCGCAGTCCCTTGCTTGGCGCGTTCAGATCTCGTCGCCCTGTTCGCGACGACTGTCCTTGAAGGTGCGCCAACCGCTGACCATGGAGCTGATCAGCGATTGGCGGGACATGATGTCCTCGCGGATGACCACGTAGATGTGGATCATGACGAAGATCCCCACATACCACATGCCCAGGTGGTGCCAGGTGTGCAGGTCCTGGCTCTGGCCGAACAGCGGGATCATCCAGGAGCTGAACAATTCGTATTGCCAGCTGCCCATGCCCGTGCCCTCGCCATACAGGGCGAAGCCCGAGACGATCATGAACACCATCCCCCACACGAACATCAGGTGCATGGTGAGGGTGGCGAGCGGGTTGTGGCCGATGTACTTCTTCGGCGCCTTGGCCAGGAACAGATACCACTTGATCTCGTTCCACACCCCCAACCACCACTGGCCGCTGGTCACCGGCGGCAGCAGGATCTGGCGGGCGTGCTCGTTGCCGACGAAGGCCCAATAGATTCGGCCCAAGAAGGCGACGGCCACGACATACCCGGCGGCGAAATGGGCGAAGCGGATATAGCCCATGAGGTAGTTGTCACTGGCCTCCCCGGGCACCGAGGGCAGCGGCGAGCCAATGAAGTAACCCGTGAGGGCCAATACCACGATGCTCAGCGCCGTGACCCAGTGCCAGATGCGCACGGGCGCCTGGTAGACGTAGACCGCCGGTTCGGCATGGATGTGCTCTGCCTTGCTCGACATGACGAATCCTCCGACGGGGCCGCGGCCGCACCGCGGCCCCGCTGCTTGCGGTTTATCGGATCTTCACCCGGGTCAGCTCCTCGCCGTCCTCGCTCATGACGTGGGTCGAGCAGGCGAGGCAGGGGTCGAAGCTGTGCAGGCTGCGCAGGATCTCCACCGGCTCATCGGGGCGCTCCATGGGCGTGTTCATCAAACAGGCCTCGAAGGCGCCGATGTTGCCGGCCGGGTCGCGGGGCGAGCCGTTCCAGGTGGTGGGCACCACGCACTGGTAGTTCTCGATCCGCCCGTCCTTGATCCGGATCCAGTGGCCGAGACCGCCGCGCGGCGCGGCCACGGTGCCCACGCCCTTGGCCTCCCGGGGCCAGGTGGAGGGGTCCCACTTGTCCATGTTGGCGGTGGCGGTGTCGCCCGCCTTGATGTTGGCGATCAGCTCGTTCCAGTCATCGACCATCATGTCCGCGCAGTACTCGGCCTCCAGCGCGCGGGCCAGGGTGCGGCCGATGGTGGATCGCAGCGCGGTGCGCGCGTCGAGCTGCGTACCCGCCAGTTGGTTGAAGAAGGCCAGGCTGCGCTCCACTTGGTTGCGCACATAGTCCACCTTCTGGGCATAGGCCAGGGTGTAGCGTGACAGCGGACCCACCTCCACGGCGTGCCCGCGCCAACGCGGCGCCTTGATCCAGGAGTACTTGGCCGACTCGTCCAGCTGCTTGATGTCGGTCTTGCTGCCCTTGAAGCCGGCGCCGAGCTCAAACTTGGGCTCGGTCACGCCGTCCCAGGGATGCAGGCCGCGGCTCTCGTCGGGGTAGCTGTACCAGGAGTGGGCGACGAACTCCTGCACCTGCTCCGGGTCGCGGGGGTCGATCTCGTAGATCTCGTCCCAGTTGCCGTTGAGGATCACGCCGCCGGGCAGCTGGTCGGTGGACTTGTCGTAGAGCACCTTGGGGTAGGCGCCGTAGTCCATCACACTGTAGGCGCCCAGCCCGCCGCCGTAGAGCCAGTCCTTGTAGAAGCTGGCGATGGCGATCACGTCGGGCACGTAGACGTTCTTGCAAAAGTCCACCATCTCCTGGATGCGGGCGCGCACGAAGTTCAGCCGCTCCATGTTCAGCGGCGCGCCGGCGGCCAGCTCCCCGTCCATGTTGATAGCGCAGGGCACGCCGCCGACCAGATAGTTGGGGTGGGGGTTCTTGCCGCCGAAGATGGTGTGGACCTTGACAAACTCCTTTTGGAGATCCAGCGCCTCGAGATAATGCGCCACCGCCATGAGGTCCGCCTCCGGCGGAAGTTTGTAGGCGGGATTGTCCCAATAGCCGTTCTTGAACGGCCCCAGCTGCCCGGACTCGATGAACTTGCGCACGCGGGTCTGCACGTCGCGGAAGTAGCCGGGGCTGGACAGGGGGTGGTGGGGCGAGACGGCCTGCTGCAGCTGCGAGGTCGCCTTGGGGTCGGCCTTCAGCGCATTGACGGGGTTGACCCAGTCCAGGGCGTGCAGGTGATAGAAATGCACCACGTGGTCGTGCACCTGCAGGGTCTTGGCCATCATCTCGCGGATCAGGTGCGCGTTCTTGGGGATGCGGATGCCCAGCGCATCCTCCACCGCGCGCACCGAGGCCAGCGCGTGGCAGCCCGTGCACACCCCGCAGATGCGCTCCACGAAGGCCCAGGCGTCGCGCGGGTCGCGGCCCTTGAGGATCACCTCCAGGCCGCGCCACATGGTGCCGCTGGAGACGGCGTTGCGGATGACGTTGTTCTCATCCACGTTGACCTCGCAGCGCATGTGGCCCTCGATGCGAGTCACCGGATCGACCACCACGCGCCGGCCGGAGTTGTCGAGTTGATATCCGTTGGGGGTCTTGATCACGGTCATTGCTGGTCTCCTTTCTGACGGGCGCGCTTCACGGCACTGACGGCGGCATGGGCGGCGATGGCGGTGCCCACCACGCCGGCGACGGTGCCGCCGACCTTATCGGCGTTCTGCTCGATGCCGAACTGGTGGATGTCGGTGAGGCGGGCGTACCAGGAGCCCTTGTCCCAGAAACCGTCCTCGGAGCAGCCGATGCAGCCGTGGCCGGCCTGGATGGGGAAGGAGGTGCCCTCGTTCCAACGGATGGTGGAGCAGGCGTTGTAGGTGGTGGGGCCCTTGCAGCCCACCTTGTACAGGCAGTAGCCCTTGCGCGCCCCCTCGTCATCGAAGCTCTCCACGAACTGCCCGGCGTCGAAGTGCGGGCGGCGGTAGCATTTGTCGTGGATGCGCTGGCTGTAGAACATCTTGGGCCGGCCCTGGCGGTCGAGCTCAGGGATGCGGTCGAAGGTGAGCATGTAGGTGACCACCGCGGTCATGACCTCGGCGATGGGCGGACAGCCGGGCACCTTGATGATGGGCTTGTCGGTGATGACCTTGTGCACCGGCGTGGCGCGGGTGGGGTTGGGCCGGGCCGCCTGCACGCAGCCATAGGAGGCGCAGGAGCCCCAGGAGATGATGGCCTTACAGTGCTCGGTGGCATAACGCAGCTGCTCGACGAAGGGCTTGCCGCCGACGATGCAGTACATGCCGTCCTCATTGAGGGGGGGATTGCCCTCCACCGCGACGATGTAGTTGCCTTTGTACTTGGCGATGGTCTCCTCGATGATGGCCTCGGCCTGGTGGCCGGCGGAGGCCATGAGGGTGTCGTCGTAGTCCAGCGAGACCATGGACAGGACCACATCCTTGGCCAGCGGGTGGGCCGAGCGGATGAAGGACTCGGAGCAGCAGGTGCACTCCAGGCCGTGCAGCCACAGGATGGGGATGCGCGGCTTGGTCTCCATGGCATGGGCGATGCGCCCGGCGAACTGCGGACCCAGTCCCAAGGCCGCAGCCGTCAGGCTGCAGTATTTCAAGAAGCTGCGGCGCGAGATTCCTTGCCGCCGCATGACCTCATAAAACGTTTCGGTGCTTGTCATCTTTATCTGCCTCCTGTCGTGGTCAGGCATTTGTCCACCGCGGTGGCGTCTGGGACGGCATTGCCAGAGCAGGAGTCGTGCCAGGAATCTTAAGGGCTTTATCAGAAAGGAGTTTTTCCGCCGGGGCCGGTCTGCGGCGCTGTGCCGGTTGATGGACCCTAGCCTTTTGCCGGCTCAATGCGGAAACCCAGTTTTCATCTGCCGCCCGGGCTGCGAGGGCGCAGGAATTGCGGTTTCTCAGCCACCGCGGCGTAAAACTGGATGAAAGGTGATCAGTTTTCTACCCTAGGTGAAAGCATTCATTCCTTTTCTTGCCGCCGGCCGGGCCCGGGTCTCGAGATAAAGTCCCAGCTTTTCAGTGAGTTAAACGTCCGCAGGGCCGATGGTCCGACTCTTGCGAATGCATTCGGGTGTCGAATCGAAAACTGACTTTCCGCACCATGAGCGAAGCAGCCACACCTCAAACCTTGATCCTCGGCATCGGCAACATCCTGTGGGCGGACGAGGGCTTCGGCGTCCGGGCGGTGGAGATGCTCAACCGCAACTACGAGGCGCCCGAGGGCGTGACGCTGTTGGACGGCGGCACCCAGGGGATCTACCTGGTCTCCTACGTCAAGGCGGCCGACTACCTGGTGGTCTTCGACGCCGTGGACTACGGCCTGGCCCCAGGCACGCTCAAGGTCGTGGAGGACGACGAGGTCCCCAGTTTCATGGGGGCGAAGAAGATGAGCCTGCATCAGACTGGGTTTCAGGAGGTGCTGTCCATGGCCCAGTTGCTGGGTTCGTATCCGCAACGCCTGTTGCTGGTGGGGGTGCAGCCCGAGGAGCTGGAGGACTACGGCGGCAGCCTGCGTCCCTGCGTAAAGGCCCAGATCGAACCGGCCATACGGGTTGCGGTGGACTGGCTGGCCAGGCTCGGCGTGCAGCTGAGGCGGCGCGCGAGGCCCTTGCCCGAGTCCACCCTGCTGGCCTCCCCACAGGTGGGCCTGGACAGCTACGAGGCCGGGCGCCCCAGCGAGGAGATGGCGCCGCGCGTGGGCGATCCGAGGGTGATCTTCCAGCAGGGCTGCCGTTTCGACCCCAAGCCCTCGCCCCTGGAGGGGCCGGCGCTGGGCGTGGACCTGGACCGGCGGAGGCAGGACTGATGTGTATCGGCGTCCCCATGCGCATCGTCTCCGTCGACGGTCTGCGGGCCCTGTGCGAGCGCGAGGGCGAGCGGCGACACATCGACCTCTCGCTGGTGGGGCCCCAGCCGGCCGGGACCTGGGTGCTGACCTTCCTGGACGCGGCCCGGGAGGTGCTTTCGGCACAGGAGGCCCAGCGCATCGACGATGCGCTCAAGGCGCTGGGCGCGGTCATGGACGGCGAGCAGAACATCGACCACCTGTTCGCCGACCTGGGCGACCGCGAACCCCAGCTGCCCGAACACCTGCGGCCGCTTGCGGCCGCCACCCCCAAAGCGGCCACCGGCGAGGCCGAGTGACCGGCATGCAAGCGAGGAGACCGCCATGTCCTCACCGTTGATCGAACGGCTGACCACCGAGCTGGGCTACCCCCGGGTGGATACGGAAAGCCTGAACGAGTTCCTCGACGCCCACGCTCACAGTGTCCTGTTCTTCGCCGGCGACCCGGCGAAGTATCCCGAGGCCAACGACGTGGCCGTGGTGCTGCCCGAGCTGGTGCGCCACTTCGCCGGGCGCCTCGCCCCGGCCCTGGTGGCCGACGAGGACGAGGCCCGGTTGCAGGCGCTCTACGGCTTCGAAAGTTGGCCCGCGTTGGTCTTCCTGCGCGGGCGCGAATACCTGGGCAGCATCTGCCGCATCCGGGACTGGTCCGATTATCTGCAGACCATCGAGGCCCTGCTGCAGGGCCCGCCCAAGCGCCCGCCCAGTGTCGGCATCCCCGTCGTCAGCGCCTGAACCAGGAGCCAGATCATGCCAAAACCCATCGACATCCCCGTCATCGGCATCGGCCCCGGATCCCAGCCCGAGGAGGGCGAGGCGCTGGCCTATCTGGAGATGCCCAAGGGCATGTTCCGGCACGAGGTCGTGTCCCTGCCCGAGAAGGACGAGCTCGCCGACCTGCCGCAGCTGCGCGAGCTGCTCGAGCGCCTGTATACGGCCATCGCCGGCTATCGCGCCGGCGATCCGGCCATCCCGCTGGAGCTGGAGGGGCTGGAGCCCCGCATGGTGGAGTTCGTCAACCAGATCCTCGGCGAGGGCGAGGTGAGCGTGAGCGTCGAGGCGCCGGGCCTGCATGTGCAGGCGCAGGAGTCGGTGCTCACCGGCCTTTGGCGGGTACGCCGCCTGGACGAGCGCCGGCGCCCCGTGCGCGAGTGGTTGGAGGTGGCCGACATCCCCGCCGCGGTGCGCGATGCCAGTTTTTCCGGCGACAAGACGGTGGACACGGGGCTGGAGGCGATCCCCGAGGGGGTGCACAACGCGCCGGCGCTGCTGGTGGAGATCGCCGACAAGATCCGCGAGTGGCGCCCGGGCATGGAGCCGCACGTGATCAATCTCAGCCTCCTGCCGCTGACGGCGCAGGACCTGGTGTTCCTCGGCGAGCGCCTGGGCGTGGGCCCCACCACCATCCTCTCGCGCGGCTACGGCAACTGCCGCATCGGCGCCACGGCCAAGGACAATCTGTGGTGGATCAAGTACTACAACTCGCAGGACGCGCTGATCCTCAACACCATCGAGGTGGTCGACGTCCCGGCCGTGGCCATGGCCGCGCCCGAGGACATCGAGGACAGCACCGAGCGGCTGAAGGAGATCCTGGAGCAGTATCGATGAAGACCTTCGAGGGCTCTTATCTCGGCGACGACAGCCGCATCCCCGACGATGCGCGCATGGAGTGCAAGATCTGCTGGTACGTCTACGACCCCGCCGAGGGCGACGAGTACTGGCAGATTCCACCGGGCACCCCGTTCAGCCGTCTGCCCGGGCACTGGCGCTGCCCCGAGTGTGACGGCGCCAAGGACCAGTTCATGGTGGTGCAGGAGGGCCCATGACGGGCGCGGCCGCCGACCCCGCTGTTGCGCTCTCGCGCCGCATCGAGAGCGTCTTCGAGGCCATCGCCCTGGGGCGCATGCGCGGGCTGCCGGTGATGAACGCCGCCTTGCGCGTGGAGGCGGTGGGCTTTCAGCGCTGGCAGGAGGACTGGATCGGCGTGCTGCTCACGCCCTGGTTCATGAACGCCATGCTGCTGCCCGGCGCCGAGGGCGCCTGGGCGCCTGTGGCGGTGGGCACCGTGCGCGAGCACCGTCTGCCCTCCGGCAGTTACGCCTTCATCCGCGGCCACGAGCCCGGGCTGGGCGACTACGAGAGCTGTTCGCTGTTCTCGCCCATGTTCGAGTTCGAGACGCAGGAGGCGGCGCGGGCCACGGCCCGGGCCGCGTTGAACGCCCTGCTGCTCCCCGAGGCCGAAGACCATGGCCAGGCCGCGCAGCAGCGCGCGCCCGAGCGCGTGATGGAGGCGCGCCTTAAGCAACCCATGAGCCGCCGGGATCTGCTGCGCGGGGCCTTTCTGCGGGGCGGGCGGCGATGAGCGGTCCGTTGGAGGGCGGTCTGAAGATCTCGCTGCGGCTGGAAGGGGCCGCCGTCCGGCAGGTGCGCATCGAATCCTCCCGCCCGGTGCAGGCCGCACGGCTGTTGGAGGGCAAGCCCCCCGAGACGGCGGTCCAGGCCGTGTTGCCGGCCCTGTTCCACGTCTGCGGCCGGGCGCATTTGGCGGCGGCGCAATACGCCATCGAGGGCGCGCTGGGTGCGGCGGCCGACGATCAGACCGTGCTGGCCCGCAGGGTTTGGGTGGAGGCCGAGAACCTGCGCGAGCACCTGCTGCGCGTGTTCATGGACTGGCCGGTGCTGATGGGGCGCAGCCCGCGGCCGGGCCCCCTGGCCCAGGTCAAGGCGCTGACCGAGGCCCTGGCGGCGGCCGCGGGCCGCGATCCGTGCCGCGCCGCCGTGCACACGCGCCAGCTGATCGAGGCGGTGGCGGCGCTGCGAGGCTTCGTTGAGAGCGAACTGCTGGCCGGGGGTACCCGCGCCTTTCTCGGTATCGAGACCGCCGAAGGCCTGCGGCGCTGGGCGCGGCAGGCCGCCACCCTGCCCGCCGCGTTCCTGCGTTGGCTGGAGGGACGCGCGCCGCGCGGCGCCGAGGTGCTCGTCGACCCCCTGCCGGAGCTGGCGGCCGTGCCCCTGCGGGCCCTGCTGGACGGGGAGGACTGGCTGCCGTTCGTCGCCCGTCCCACCTGGGAGGGGCGCTGCCGCGAGACCGGCCCGTTGGCCCGTCAGGTGCAACGGCCGCTGCTGCGCGATCTGCTCGAGAGCCAAGGCGACGGGACGCTGACGGCGCGCTTCGCCGCCCGCCTGGTGGAGCTGGCCGCGGCCCTGGAGGGGTTGTCCCAGCCCGGGGTGCAGGGCCTGGCGCGGCCCCCGGTGCAGGCGGGGCTCGCGGCGGTCGAGACCTCCCGTGGGCGCCTGGTGCACCGCGTGCTCTGTGACGATGAGCGCATCCGGCGCTACCGCATCCTCGCACCCACCGAATGGAATTTCCATCCCGAGGGCGTGGTGTCGAAGATGCTCCGCGGGATCAAGGCGCAGCGCCCCGAACAGCTGCGCGGGCACGCGGCGCTGGTGATCCAGGCGGTGGACCCCTGCGTGGGCTATCGGCTGGAGCTTCAAACCTCGGCCCTGAGGGAGACGGCCGGCCATGCATGAGATGTCGCTGTGCGAGGGCATCGTGCAGGTGCTGGAGGCGCAGGCGCGGGAGCAGTGCTTCTCCCGGGTGAGGGCGGTGTGGCTGGAGATCGGCGCCCTGGCGGGGGTGGAGATCGAGGCGCTGCGTTTCTGCTTCGACGTGGTCTGTCGTGACAGCTTGGCCGAGGGGGCCGCGCTGCACATCGATGAGATCCCGGGCCAGGGCTGGTGCATGAGCTGCGCCAAGTCCGTGCCGGTGATGCGTCGCTACGACCCCTGCCCGGATTGCGGTGGCTTCCAAGTACAGGTCACCGGCGGCGACCAGATGAGAATTCGAGAACTGGAGGTGGAATAGTCATGTGCACGGTATGCGGATGCGGCGAGGGCGAGACCCGGATCGAGGGCCTGGAACAGGCCCATCACCACGACCACCATCACCATCACCACGACCATCACGGGCACGAGGGGGCGCAGGCCCACGGGGACGGTCACCACCACTACGGCCTCGGCCCGGCCCGCGCGCATGCGCCGGGGATGGATCAGGGCCGCATGCTGCGTATCGAGCAGGACATACTCAGCAAGAATGACGGCTATGCGGCGCAGAACCGGCGCTGGTTCGCCGCCCACGGCGTGCTGGCGCTGAACCTGGTCTCCAGCCCCGGCTCGGGCAAGACCACGCTGCTCACGCGCAGCCTGGCCGACCTCAAGGACGAGCTGTCCCTGTGTGTCATTGAGGGCGATCAGGAGACCAGCCAGGACGCGGACCGTATCCGCGCCACCGGGGTGCCGGCCCTGCAGATCAACACCGGCAAGGGCTGCCACCTGGATGCGCACATGGTGGGCCACGCCCTCGAGGGCCTCGCGCCGCAGGACGGCTCGGTGCTGTTTATCGAGAACGTGGGCAATCTGGTCTGCCCGGCGGCCTTCGATTTGGGCGAGGCGCATAAGGTGGTGATCCTGTCGGTGACCGAAGGTGAGGACAAGCCCATCAAATACCCGGATATGTTCCACGCCGCCGATCTGATGCTTATCAACAAGATCGACCTGTTGGCGCACGTGAACTTCGACGTGGACAGGTGCGTGGAATACGCGCGGCGGGTGAATCCGGGCATCCAGGTGTTGAAGGTCTCGGCCACCAGCGGCGAGGGCATGGACGACTGGTATCAATGGATACGTCTCACCCGCCGCTCGCGGCTCATCGGACATCCGGTGCTGCAGGTGCGGGCCGACGGCGCCCGGGCGGTCTGAGGCCATGCCCACGCTGCCGAGCATACTGGTCGTCGACGACGAGCCGCGCTCGGTGGAGGCGCTGGAGCGCATCCTCGAGGACGAGTTCGAGGTCTTCACCGCGACCTCCGTGAGCGAGGCCGAGCAGATCCTGAGCCGCGAATGGGTGCAGGTGATCCTATGCGACCAGCGCATGCCCGACATGAGCGGGGTGGAGTTCCTCGCCCGGGTGCGTGACCAGTGGCCGGAGGTGATCCGTATCATCATCTCCGGCTACACTGACGCGGGCGATATCATCGACGCGGTCAACGAGGCGGGCATCTATCAGTTCATCAGCAAGCCTTGGCACCCGGACGATCTGCTGCTCAAGCTGCGCAACGCGGTGGAGCTGTTCCGCCTGCAACGCGACAACGAGCAGCTGTCGGTGGAGCTCAAGCTCAAGCCCTCCACCCTGGCCGAGGCCATGGCGGAGAAGCGCCGGGTCCTGCAGGCGCGCTTCGGCTGCAGCGAGAGCATCATCCGCGCCCCCGGCAGCCGCATGGACGGGATCTGCGAGACGGTGCGCCGGGTCGCCCCCTACGACGTGAACGTGCTGATCACGGGCGAGTCCGGTACGGGCAAGGAACTGCTGGCGCGGGCCCTTCACTACAACAGCCTGCGTCTGGACAAGCCCTTTCTCGCCGAGAACTGCGGGGCACTGCCCGACGAGCTGCTGGAGTCCGAGCTTTTCGGCCACAAGCGCGGCGCCTTCACCGGCGCGGTGGAGGACAGGGTGGGTCTGTTCGAGCGGGCCGATGGCGGCACCATCTTCCTCGACGAGATCGGCGAGATCTCGCCCGCTTTCCAGGTCAAGCTGCTGCGCGTGCTGCAGGAAGGGGAGATCCGGCCGCTGGGCAGCAACAAGCGCCGCAGCGTAGACGTGCGCATCATCGCCGCAACCAACCGCAACGTCGAAGAGGAGGTGCGGGAGGGCCGCTTCCGCCGCGACCTCTACTACCGCATCGCCACCTTCACCGTCCATGTGCCGCCGCTGCGCGAGCGCAAGGAGGATATACCGCTGCTGGCCCGCAGCATCCTGGAGGAGATCACCGAGCAGCTCGGCAAGAAGGCGCGCGGCTTCACCGATGAGGCCATCGACTGCTTATGCGCCTACGACTGGCCGGGCAACGTGCGCGAGCTGCAAAACGAGATCAAGCGCATGCTGGTGTTGGCCCAGGAGGACTACCTGGGCGCGGAGCTGATCTCACCCCATGTGCTGCGGGCCACGCCGGAGGAGGCGGCCCCCGACATGGAGCTGCTCATGGGCATCGACGGCACGCTCAAGGAGCGCATCGAGGCCCTGGAGGCCAAGATCCTGAAGGAGACCTTGATCCGCCATCGCTGGAACAAGACGCGGGCGGCTCAGGAGCTGGGGCTGTCGCGCGTGGGGCTGCGCAGCAAGCTGGAGCGTTACGGCCTGGAGAAGATCGACAGCATCGACCGTGAGGTGGAGGATGAGCGTAGGGGCAACGGCTGATGTCGGTCGCGGCGCGTGGAGAGGCGGCCGTGGGCGCGGGTGACCGTTCGCTGCTGAGCGGCCAGGTCACGCTGCCGTCCACGCCGCAGCAGGCCATCGGCGAGGAGGCCTGGATCGAGGTCATCCGGCGCATGGACGAGATCCATGCGGACCTGGTGCGCTCCCAGGTGGAGCTGGAGGAGAAGAACGCAGTCCTGGAGGAGGCGCAGCGGTTCATCGACAGCGTGCTCTCGGCCATGTCCGACGTGCTGATCGTGGCCGACGTGAACGGGCGCATCCAGCGGGTGAACCAATCGCTGTTGAACCTGACCGGGCGGGGTGAGGCGCAGCTGGTGGGCAGTCTGCTCACCGATCTGTTCAGCCCGGAGTCGGCGGAACAGGTGCGGGAGTTTCCCGAACGCATCCGCCGGGGCGCCATCGCCGATTGCGAGGTCTTCATTCCCAACGCCCAGGGGGTGAGCGTGCCCATCGCCATCAGCTGCAACCCGCGCTACGACAGCGACGGCAGCCTCTCGGGCATTGTGCTCACCGGGCACGAGCTGGGCAAGCTGCGCCGCGCCTACCGCGACCTGCGCAAGGCCCATGAGGAGCTCAAGCGCACCCAGCAGCAGTTGCTGCAGTCGGAGAAGATGGCCTCGCTGGGGCGGCTGGTGGCGGGGGTGGCCCACGAGCTGAACAACCCCATCAGCTTCGTGTTCGGCAACATGCACGCGCTCAAGCGCTACGAGGGCCGGCTGCGCCAGTACCTCGACGCGGTGCATCGGGGCGTGGGCCCCGAGGAGCTGCATGCGCTGCGCGAGAAGCTGAAGATCGACCGCATCCGCAAGGATATGGCCCCGCTGATCGACGGCTCGCTGGAGGGCGCGGGGAGGGTCAGCGACATCGTCCAGAACCTGCGTCGCTTCGCCACCCCGCAAAGGCCCAACCGCCACCGTTTCGATCTGGTGCGCGTGGTGGACTCGGCGGCCAGCTGGGTGGCCAAGGCCGCCAGGCACGCCCCCGAGCTGAGATTCGACATGCCCTCGGAGCTCAGTGTCCACGGCACCGAGGGCTATGTACACCAGATCCTCATCAACCTGGTGCAGAACTCGCTGGATGCCATGGAGGGCCAGGGCGAGCCGGTGGTCGAGATTCGGGTCTGGCAGGAGGGGGATCAGGCCATGGTCAGCGTGCGCGACCACGGCCCCGGCATCGCGGAACATGACCTGATCCGCATCTTCGATCCCTTCTTCACCACCAAGCCGGTGGGCAAGGGCACGGGGCTGGGGCTGTACATCAGCTACGGCCTGGCCAAGGACCAGTGCGCGGGGGATTTGACCGCGCGCAACCATCCCGAGGGCGGGGCCGAGTTCACCCTGATCATACCGGTGGAGGCCAGTGATGGAGACGGTTGAGCGATTCACCCTGTTGTGGTTGCAGTCGGGCGGATGCGGCGGTTGCAGCATGTCGCTGCTCAACGCCGAGTCGCCCGATCTGTACAACGCCCTGGATCTGGCCGGTATCGAGCTGCTCTGGCATCCCTCCCTCAGCGAGGCGGGTTCGGAGGAGTTCATCGAGCTGATCCGCTCCATCGTGCAGGGCCGTCGCCGCCTGGACGCCCTGTGTATCGAAGGCTCGCTGATGCGCGGTCCCCAGGGCACCGGGCGCTTCCATATGCTGGCCGGCACCGGCCGGCCCATGATCGACTGGGTGCGGGACCTGGCCGCGCGGGCCCGCTACACGCTGGCGGTGGGCAGCTGCGCCTGTTTCGGAGGGATTACGGCGGCCGGCGGCAACCCCGGTGAGGCCTGCGGCCTGCAGTACGACGGCTGGGCCGAGGGTGCCGTGCTGCCTGCGGACTGGCGTTCGCCGGGCGGGCTGCCGGTGATCAACATCGCCGGCTGTCCGGTCCATCCCGCCTGGGTGCTGGACACCCTGGCGCTGCTGGCCGCCGGGGCCTTGGGGGAGGACGTCCTGGACGAGCTTAGCCGGCCGCGCAGCTACACCGACCACCTGGTCCACCACGGTGGCCCGCGCAACGAGTTCTACGAATACAAGGCCAGTGCCGAAAAGCCCGCCGATCAAGGCTGCATGATGGAGCACATGGGCTGCCTCGGGACCCAGGCGCGGGCCGACTGCAATATCCGTCCTTGGAACGGCGGCGGCTCCTGCCTCAAGGGGGGCTATGCCTGCATCAACTGCACCGCCCCGCGGTTCGAAGAGCCCGGTCATCCCTTCACCGAAACGCCCAAGGTCGCGGGCATCCCCGTGGGCCTGCCCAGCGACATGCCCAAGGCCTGGTTCGTGGCGCTCTCGACCCTGGCCAAGGCGGCCACCCCCGACAGGTTGCGCGAGAACGCCACCTCCGAATACATCAAGATTCATCCCTCCACCAAGCGCAGGAGCGGGCCGTGAGTCGGCGTCTGTTCGGCCCTTTCAACCGTGTCGAGGGCGACCTGGAGGTGCAGGTGGAGATCGACGCCGGCCGGGTCACCGGCGCCTGGGTCAACCCGCCGCTTTTCCGCGGCTTCGAGCAGATCCTGCACGGCAAGGACCCGCGCGACGCCCTGGTCTATACCCCGCGCATCTGCGGTATCTGCTCGGTCTCCCAATCGGTGGCGGCGGCCGCGGCCTTAGCCGAGCTCATAGGCCTGGAGCCCCCGCCCAACGGGCGCCTGGCGATCAATCTCATCCTGGCCTGCGAAAACCTCGCCGATCATCTGACCCATTTCTATCTGTTTTTCATGCCGGATTTCGCCCGCGAGGCCTATCGGGACCGCCCCTGGTTCGAGGCCGTGCGTGCGCGTTTCAAGGCGCAGAGCGGCAGCGCCGCCGGCGAGGTGCTCCCGGCCCGCGCCCGGCTGCTGCACCTCACCGGCATCCTCGCCGGCAAGTGGCCGCACAGCCTCGCCATCCAGCCGGGCGGCAGCACGCGCGCGGCCGGTGCTCAGGACAAGGTACAGCTGGCGGCCGTGGTGGGCCTGTTCCGCCGCTTCCTGGAGCGCACCCTGTTCGCCGA
Source organism: Chromatiales bacterium (assembly GCA_014762505.1). Classification (NCBI taxonomy): domain Bacteria; kingdom Pseudomonadati; phylum Pseudomonadota; class Gammaproteobacteria; order Chromatiales; species Chromatiales bacterium. The sequence goes on from JABURS010000032.1 coordinate 204,786, forward strand.
CCGGTTGGAGAACGTGGCGGCCCTGGACTCGGCCCAGGCCCTGGCGGCATGGGCCGAGGCCCATGCCGAGAGCGACTTCGGACGCTTCCTGCATCTCTCCGACGATCTGGGGCTGGATGCGCTGGGTCGGGCCTCGGACCGCTTCATGAGCTACGGGGCCTATGCCCAGGAGGACGGCCACCTGTTCCGGCGCGGGGTCTGGGACGGGGAACTGAGGGCCTTGGATCCGGCGGGCATTACCGAGGACGTCAGTTGCAGCTGGATGCAGTCCCAGAACGGCCCCAAGCATCCCTATCAGGGGGCCACGCTGCCGGCGGCCGAAAAGCAGGGGGCCTACAGCTGGTGCAAGGCGCCGCGGCTCAACGGTCAGGTGGTGGAGACCGGTGCCCTGGCCCGGCAGGTGGTGGACGGACACCCCTTGATCCGCGACCTGGTGGCCGCAAGCGGCGGCAACGTCCGCAACCGGGTGGTGGCCAGGGTGTTGGAGTTGGCGCGCGTGGTACCGGCCATGGAATCCTGGGTGCGCGCCCTGAAGCCGGGGGCGGCCTTCTGCGCCCACGCGCCGCTGCCCGAGGAGGGTGAGGGCGCGGGGCTGGTGGAGGCCGCGCGCGGCAGCCTGGGCCACTGGCTGCGGGTGCGCAACGGGCGCATCCTGAACTATCAGATCATCGCCCCCACCACCTGGAACTTCTCCCCGCGCGACGGCAGCGGGGTGCCCGGGGCGCTGGAGCAGGCGCTGGTGGGCACGCCCGTAGGTGAGCAGGGGCCTGAGGCCGTGGCCCTGCAGCACGTGGTGCGCTCCTTCGACCCCTGCATGGTCTGCACGGTGCATTGAGCGCGTACATCGGACGGGCGCCTCCCGTCCTGGTCCGAATCGGAGGTATCGCTATGTGTCTGGGAATTCCTGGGCGGATTGTGGAGATCGTCGACGGCGCGCAGGGCCTGGCCAAGGTGGAGGTCTCCGGTGTCAGGCGCGAGGTCAACATCGCCTGCGTCATCGATCAGGAGCATCCCGCCGAATCCTGCGTGGGCGACTGGGTGCTGGTGCACGTGGGCTTCGCCATGAGCCGCATCGACGAGGACGAGGCGCGCAAGACCCTGGCCCTACTGCAGGAGCTGGGCGAGGTCCGCGAGGAGCTTGCGGCTATGCAGGGGGAAGGCTGAGATGGACGAGCAAAGGCCGCTTTCGGGGCTGTACCCCTTTCTTCACGGCGGGCACAAGGACCCGGCGCGCGAGCACCAGGCGCTGCTGGAGTCGGTCCGACAGAAAAGCGCACACAGCCTGGAGGTGAAGGCGCGTTTCTACCGCGAGCATGCCGAGGAGGTGGTGGCCTGTGCCCGCGCCATCGCCCAGGTCTATCGGCACGGCGGGCGCATGTTCTCCATGGGCAACGGCGGCTCGAGCTGTGATGCGGCGCACTTCGCCGTGGAATTCCAGCACCCGGTCACCGCCGGGCGTCCCGCACTGGCGGCCATGAACCTGGTGATGGATACGGCCATGCTCAGCGCCGTGGCCAACGACCTGGGGCCGCGCCACGTCTTCACCCGCCAGCTCCAGGCCCACGCCCGCCGCGGCGACGGGCTCATCGGTTTTTCCACCAGCGGCAATTCGGAGAACCTCATGAGCGCCTTCGCCAAGGCCCGGGAGCTGGGGCTGGTGACCATCGGCCTGGCCGGCGGCGACGGCGGCCAGATGCGCCGCAGCGGACTGCTGGACCACTGCCTGGTGGTGGACACCGACTCCATCCATCGCGTGCAGGAGGTGCACGTGTCCCTGTACCACATCCTCTGGGACCTCACCCACACGCTGCTGGCCGACCACCGCGGCAGCGCGGGAGGGCAGTCGACATGAAGTACACCGACGAGTTTCGCGACCCACGGCTGGCCGAGCGCCTGGTCAGGGAGATCGAGGCGCTGGTGGCGGGCATGCCCCGCCTGCGCGAGCGTCCGCTGCAGATCATGGAGTTCTGCGGCGGTCACACCCACACCATCTTCCGCTACGGCCTGGAACGCATGCTCCCGCAGGGCATCGAGCTGGTGCACGGCCCCGGCTGCCCGGTGTGTGTGCTGCCCATGGGACGGGTGGACGACTGCATCGCCCTGGCCGAGCGGCCGGAGGTGATCTTCACCACCTTCGGCGATGCCATGCGTGTGCCCGGCTCGCGCAAGAGCCTGCTTGGGGCCAAGGCCGACGGGGCCGACGTGCGCATGGTCTACTCGCCCCTGGACGCCCTGGCCCTGGCGCGCCGGCATCCCGACCGCGAGGTGATCTTCTTCGCCCTAGGCTTCGAGACCACCATGCCCAGCACCGCGCTCACCGTGCTGCAGGCCGAGCGCGAGGGCATCGGGAACTTCTCCCTGTTCTGCAACCACATCACCACCGTGCCCACCATCAAGGCGGTGTTGGACTCGCCGGACATGCAGCTCGACGGCTTCCTCGCGCCGGGGCATGTGAGCATGGTGGTGGGGGAGGCGCCGTTCCAGTTCGTGGCACGGCAGTACGGCAAGCCCATCGTCATCACCGGCTTCGAGCCCCTGGACATCCTCCAGAGCCTGTGGATGGTCGTCCGCCAGCTGGCCGAGGGCCGCTGCGAGGTGGAGAACCAGTACTCGCGGGTGGTCCCCGCCGAGGGCAACCGCCCGGGGCTTCAGGCCATCGACCGGGTCTTCGAGCTGCGCGAGTTCTTCGAGTGGCGGGGGCTGGGCTCCATCGACCACTCCGGGGTGCGCATGCGCGAGGCCTATGCGCGCTTTGACGCCGAGCGCCGCTTCGCCGTGCCCAATCTCAAGATCGCCGATCCCAAGTCCTGCCAGTGCGGTGAGGTGATCAAGGGGGTGATCCGTCCCTGGGAGTGCAAGGTCTACGGCACTCAGTGCACGCCGGAGCAACCGCTGGGCGCCTTGATGGTCTCCTCGGAGGGGGCCTGCGCCGCCTACTACAACTACGGCGCGGTGAAGCCCGCGGCACAGGCGGCCCGCCGGGAGGTGGTCTCGTGAGCGCCGGGGGCGGACCCATGCGCAGAGGCCGCGCGCGCCTGCGCGGGGAGGTCATCACCCTGTCCCACGGCAGCGGCGGCAAGGCCATGCGCGATCTCATCGAGGACCTGTTCCTCGGCGGCTTCGACAATGCGATCCTCGCCACCCTGGAGGACCAGGCCCGGGTCGATCTGGCCGCCCTGGCCACCGCCGGCGACCGCCTGGCCCTGACCACCGATTCCTATGTGGTCGACCCCTTGTTCTTCCCCGGGGGCGACATCGGGGCCCTGGCGGTGAACGGGACGGTCAACGACCTGGCCGTGGGCGGTGCCAGGCCGCTGTATCTCACCTGCGGCATGATCATCGAGGAGGGGCTTGCGGTGGAGGACCTGCGCCGGGTGGTGGCCTCCATGAAGGCCGCGGCCGACGCGGCGGGGGTGCGCATCGTCACCGGAGATACCAAGGTGGTGCATCGCGGCGCCGCCGACAAGCTGTTCATCAACACCGCCGGGGTGGGCGTAATCCCGCCGGGCGTGGACATCCGCGCCGACCGCGCCCGTCCGGGCGACGTGGTGCTGGTCAACGGCTACATCGGCGACCACGGCGCGGCCATCGTCGATGCCCGCGGCGAGCTGGCGCTGGACAACGACATCGCGAGCGACTGCCAGCCGCTGAACGGCCTGGTGGAGGCGATGCTGGCGGCCTGCCCGGACATCCACTGCATGCGCGATGCCACCCGCGGCGGCCTGGCCACGGTGCTCAATGAGTTCGCCCAGTCCAGCGGCTGCGGGATCCGCCTGCAGGAGACGGCCATCCCCCTGCGCGAGCCCGTGCGGGGCATGTGCGAGCTGCTGGGCCGGGACCCGCTGTACCTGGCCAACGAGGGCAAGCTGGTGGCGGTGGTGCCCGCCGAGCATGCCGAGGCCGTGCTGGCGGCCATGCGGGCCCATCCGGCCGGGCGGGACAGCGCCGCCATCGGCGAGGTCACCGCCTCGCCCGCCGAGATGGTGGTGCTGGCCACGGGTTTCGGCGGCGAGCGCATCGTCGACATGCTAGTGGGCGAGCAGCTGCCCAGGATCTGCTGAGCCCCGCTCAGCCCCCGCCCTTGCCCTTCCTGGCCCGGGCCAGCTCGCGCAGCATGGCCTCCTGCTCGGCGAAGGAGGCCGGGCGCCGCGCATCGCGGGCCGCCCCCCCCAGGGCCTTGAAGTCCACCACGATGTCGCCCACCGTGATGTGAGTGGTGTTGCCGCCGGTAGCGCCTTCCTGGCCCTTCCCCGACCTGCGACCCCACCGGCATGGTGGAAGTGGTCCCCGGCAAGCTGTGGGTGGACATCTACCTGAACAGTGAGGGCAGCGGCACGTGGCCGGAGAACATCCCTGTGAGCCGCTACGGCGTGCCGCCGATCAAGGACGACATCTACGCCCGGGTGGACTTCCACCTGCTGGCCCGCAATGCCGGCAAGCGCCTGCCGTCCGCCGAGGAGTTCCTGACCTACGCCGAGGGCGCGCCCCAGGGCAATGACGGCAACAACGACACGGCGTGGTCAGCCACCGGAAACACCGGCCCAACCACTGCCGGGGCAGTGGCCAAGGCGGTCTCCATGTTCAACGTGGTGGATGCGGCCGGCAACCTTTGGGACTGGCTGGACAATCATCACGACCTGGGCGGCTCCTACGCCTGGACCACCTCCGTGGTTAATGTCGGCAAGGATTCCGGCACCCCGCGCGGTGCGGTGTCCCACGCCTCTTGGCGCTGCTTCATTGGCGGCGGTCAATTCGACCACGGTGTCCGCTGCGGCTCTCGCTGCCTGAGCTCCAGCGCGATTCCGTGGCTCGCGTCTGGCAATGTGGGCCTGCGCTGCGTCTGTGACGCCCTGTGAGCCCGAGCCCTGAAAGGGCCCCGCGACAGCGGGGCCTGGTTATCGTCAATAAAGCAGAGCGGCTGATACTCGATCTGGGGCCGCATATCGACAAAATCCCCAAGCGCCAGCGATACCGCTACGCCCTCCGTCTGGAGGACGGATTGTGGGAGCTGGTGCGGCGCCTGATCGAGGCGGCCATGAGCAACCAGAAAAGCAAGGTTTACCGCGCAGATGAACAGGTCCGATACCTTCACGCCCTGCTGCGTCATGCGGCAGAACGCAAGCTGCTGGGCATCAAGCGTGTGGGCGATGCCAGCAAGCAGCTATCCGAGATCGGCGCCATGATCGGCGCCTGGCGCCAGCGGCTGGGCGCCTGACCGTTTAGGGGTAGGTCGGGTTTCGACGCCGATTGGCGCTGCTTCATTGGCGGCGGTCAATTCGACAACGGTGTCCGCTGCGGCTCTCGCTGCCTGAACTCCAATGCGAATCCGTGGAACGCGAATGGCAATGTGGGGCTGCGCGGCGTCTGTGACCACCAATACCAGAGAGGGCGGCAACGGTGTTGCCGTCACCTGAGATCCCTAACAGGGGGGTCAGCCGATCTATCCCGGTCCCGCTCCGGTGGGCCGAACACGATAGCCCGGGCGGCGTGAGTAGCCCCGAGCGAAAGCCCCTCCCGGGCGCTCTGAATCAAATGGACGACACATGGGAAGCAAGAATAAGCGACTGATCGAGCAGATCATCGACTGGGACAACCTGCTGGAGGCGCACCGCCTGGCGCGTCGCGGAAAGCGCGACCGGGGCGAGGTTGCAGCCTTCGAGACGAATCTATGGGAGGAGCTGGGCGCGCTCCAGATGGAGCTGCTGTGGGGTACCTATGCTCCGGGCCGCTACCGCTCCTTCGTGGTCTACGAGCCCAAGCGGCGCGAGATTCTGGCGGCACCCTACCGCGACCGGGTGGCGCAGCACGCCATCTGCAACATCACCGGCCCGATCTGGGACCGGGCCATGATCTTCGACAACTACGCCTGCCGCGTCGGTAAGGGCACCCACGTGGGTGCGGATCGCGTCGAGAAGTGGCTGCGCGGCATGGTCGCCAGCGGCGACACCTGGGTGCTGAAGATGGATGTCAGCAAGTATTTCTTCTCCATCCGGCACGATCTGGCCAAGGCCGTGGTGCGCGATCGCGTGCGCTGCCCGGCCACCTTGCGGGTGCTGGATGCCATCATCGACAGCACGGCGGACCCGTCCGACCCGGACCCCGTAGGCATCCCTGTGGGCAACCTGACCAGCCAGTGGATCGCCAACCTGGTGGGCAACCGCATCGACCAGTGGGCGAAGCGCGAGATCGGCCTTCGGCGCTACGCCCGTTACATGGACGACATGGTGGTGCTGGTGCGCACCAAAGAGGAGGCCCTGGCGCTGCGCCAGGCGTTCGACGACAAGCTGGCCAGCATGGGCTTTCGGTTCAGCAAGACCAGCGTGCTGCCGGCCAGCCGAGGCGTGAACTTTCTGGGCTACCGGATCTGGCCCCATAAGCGCCTGCTGCGCAAGGACTCGGTGCGGCGTATGAAGCGCCGGATGCGGGAGATGGAGTGGCAGTACGCAAGGGGTCTGATCGCCCCGGCGGAGATCCGCCAGCGCATCGCCTCATGGGTGGCCCACGCGAACCACGCGGACAGTGAAACCATCCGGCGGCGGGTGCTGGGGAGTGTGGTTTTTAAGCGGCTGGTAAAGGGCGATTAAAGGCGGGAGAATCGAAGTTTCAAACCTAGCAGGCTGTTGAAAAACCCAATCCACAAGCGGATCGGCGTCCGGTAAAATGC